>JBJEJS010000126.1:0-16597 GCA_051878235.1 Candidatus Cryptobacteroides sp. | reverse complement strand
CCAAGAAGTCATCCCTGAAAATCGGGACCGAGACCAAGGGCAAGAGGATGGGCAACATAGTGTTCGAGGACAATGACGTGCTCGAGTTCGACAGGGGAATGGCGATATATGTTTCCGACGGAGCCCTTGTTGGCGGTGTGAGGTATGTGAACAACCGTTTCGAGCGTTACGCCACCAATGTTACCTACGACAACGGAAAGTCAGACAAGTACAAGGTGAAGGGCAAGGTGACCGGTTTCGAGTTTGAGGTGAAGGGCAGGAAGGAAGGCTCGAAGATTGGGCATATTGACAATCTCGTGATTGAGAATTGCAGTTTCGAGACCCCTTTCCTCAAGGAGTCCCGCATCTTCACCGTTCCTGAAGGGTTCATCAATGCCAGGTTCGTCAATCTCACCGTCGGAGGGAAGAAGATTCTTTCTCCGAAGGACGGAAGCATCAAGGTCGAAGGTGCTGAAATATCTTTTGAATGATGAAGAAAATATTGATAATATCTGTCGTTCTTCTCTCCTGCCTTCCGGCAGGGGCGCAGTGGCTTGACTCCGATGTTTATGACAGACCTCTGAAGGATGTCCTGACGGACATTCAGGAAAGGTACGGGGTGGAGCTGGTTTACAAGGAGAAGAACATTAAGGGCCTTACGGTGAAATACGCCCCGTGGAGGTACTCCGCCGATGTTGAGAAGACCCTCGACAATGTGCTGACTCCTCTTGATATGGTGAAGCAGAAAAAGGGAAAGAACCGTTACGAGATCAAGAAATGGGAATATTTCCGCCAGTCGGACGAGGAAGGTGCGGCACAGTTGGCGATGCTTTGGGATTCCTACGGCACTATGGAGAAATGGACTGGGCGCAAGGAGGATGTAAGGAACAACATAGTCAGTGTCCTTGGCATAGACCGTTTCCCGAAGGGGGAGGTCAGGACCGTCTGCAGCGGGAAACGCCAGTATGGTAAATATACCGTTGAGAATATGGCATTGGAGATACTTCCCGGCGTCTATGTGTGCGGAAGCCTCTATATGCCGTCGAAATCCAGCGGGAAGATTCCGTTTATGCTCTCTCCGCACGGGCATTTCTACAATAAGGAGGACAATTCCATCCCCAACGAGCGCGGGCGTTACCGTCCTGACCAGCAGATAAGGTGCGCGACCCTTGCGATGATGGGCGTTGCCGTGTTCAGTTACGATATGTGGGCCTGGGGGGAGAGCGCGCTTGCGTTCAACCTGAAAGACCACAGGACGGACCTCGGACTGATAATGCAGACCTGGCAGAGCGTCAGGATTCTGGATTGGTTCTGTTCTCAGAAGTGGGTTGACACGGAGCGTGTCGGAGTGACAGGAGCCTCCGGAGGCGGCACCCAGACGATGGTGATTGCGGCAATTGACGACAGGATAAGGCTCAGCGTGCCTGTGGTGATGTGCTCGTCGCATTTCTACGGAGGATGTCCTTGTGAGAGCGGTCTGCCGATTCACATACTTGAGGGACAGCAAAGGAGCAACAATGCCGAACTTTGCGCGATGGTTGCTCCGAAGCCGCAGTTGATTGTCTCTGACGGACACGACTGGACTTCTTCCCTGCCTGAGGTTGAACTGCCTTATCTCCAGAAGGTTTACGGACTTTACGGAGCGAAGGGCAAGATAGAGAATGCCCATTTCCCGAAGGAGAGTCACGACTACGGACCTTCGAAGAGGGCTGCGATGTATGATTTCGTCGCAAGACAATGGAAATTGAAGACCGCATCGGAAGATGCCTGCGTGGTCGAGGATGCCGAAAAGATGTATGTGTTCGGCGGAATCCTGCCTGAGGGTGCGGTCATAGGAAGTGACAAATTAAGAGAAATGATAACACAATTTTAATAGCCATTATGAAAAAGTTAAGCTATTTGACTGTTTCTGCCATTCTTTTGTTTGGCGGTTGTGCGAATTCCAATTGGATAAACACGGAAGAAAATCATTATGAACCTGTGGGACTGTCCCTCTCAAAACATTCGCTTGAGGGGATGATAGTGGGAGAGACCAAACAACTCCACACGGCCTTCTCTCCTGCCGAGGCACAGAACAAGGCTGTCCTCTGGTCCACTTCGGACGATGCTGTCGTCAGCATCGACCAGACCGGACTCCTCAAGGCGGTTGGTATGGGCGAGGCCAAGGTCTATGTGGTGAGCGAGGCCGACCAGAGCCTTAGGGACTCCTGTGCTGTCTCAGTCTCCGGTTCTTCCGGAATAAAGATTTACGACCATCTTCTTGATGATGAGGTGGATCCTGATGTCGTCTTCATCAGGAACACTACCGGTAGCCGTGACTACAGGCTGTTCGTGTCTGTCCACAACAGTTATGACACAAGTGTTTCGGTCAAGTCTTCAGATCCTGAGGTCGCTGATGTTGTCACAGGCGAAATCGACGGCCAGCAGGGCTTCACGGTCGTTCCGGGCCAGAAACTCGGAACTACGAAGATTTCCGTGCAGTCTCTTGCTAATGAGGATGTCTCAGCCTCATTCAACGTGACTCTCGAGACCGTGTCTGTGACCGGAATCCAACTGTCCCTTTCAGAAGACGGCTCCAATCCTTCCTCCGCTTTGACTGATGCGATTACAGTAAGCCACGAGAAAGACATCAGAGTTGTCTTCTCCACAAGCAAACCGGGGGTTGAGACTCCAGAGAACACCAAGGTGACCCTTGTCAGCAGCAACACTTCCGTCGCTACAGTGGATGCGGAAGGGACATTCGACCAGGCCACCCAGACGGTTTCCTTCAAGGTAAGGATGGTTGACAATCCTTCCAATGCGCCTGCAGGACAGTCCGTGATCACCGCGACTGCCGACGACGGCGGATTTACCGCGACACTCACAGTCACTGCCAAATGTCCTGTGGTCGAGTCGATTGTGCTCACAGCAACGGAGTCCGACCCGATTCACGCCGGAGACTCCTACACCATCGGTTACAGGCTTTCTCCTGAGGATGCCTATGTCCAGGATGTCGTGTGGAGTTCCGCGGATGAGAATGTCGCAACTGTTGACGGGAACGGAGTCGTTACCGTCAAGGAGGACTTTGTCTTCGATGCCGCCAATGCTTCCGCAACTGAAATAATGATCCGTGTGACTTCAGTCGGGAATCCATCCGCATACGCAGAGTGCAGGATCAAGCCTTACCAGTATGTCGAGGCTACTGGAGTGATGGTGACCGACCAGTGGGGAAACAGGATGAGGGGAACATCAAGCACCACCTCTAAAGTGACATCGGGTGACGCTTCCACCAACAACGCCTGCATCCAGTATTGTGCCGGTTCCGGTTCCAACAAGAAAGACCTGTTCAATGCCCTGAAGGAATGGGCTGTCGCCTCTCCTGCGGTCGAGGGCGTTGACAAGGTGGGATGTATCCCTGTCTATCTGACGGCTACCCCTTATCCTTACACCTATCCTACAATCGCAGATCCTGACCAGCCTTTCTATTGGGCCTGCTATTCGAACTCAAGGTTCTCAATTGCCGGAGAAGGTTATGAGGACGGCTCCACAGCAACGGGCTGGCCTGGTTACAGCAAGGACGACGGAAAGTCAAGGCTGTTCCTCGGCCACACCTGCAAGTTCTTCACAGGACATTCATCTTCAGGTGCCGATGCGACTTATGTGAGGGTTTATAAATACAAGCCTGGACAGGCGAATTCATCCTCCCAGAGCAAGACGGTCCTGTTGCGGTTTACTGTCCACACGACGTACAAGGACAACTCCTCTTACGGAAACCTTCTCTCCAACATCAAGAACGAGGATGGAACGGCCAAGGTGTTCGCCCCTATAAATGTGGATGGCATTCCGAATCCTTTCAACGACCCTTGCCCTGCGCATTGGACCGGGCCTATGCCTGTTCCGGGGACCTATTGGCCGCTGAATGAGGACGGTACGCCGACCGGAGAGACCAAGACTTGGGGTGACATCCCTGTTCCTTCCGCCATAACCGAATATTGATGACAGACCGGATTCAGGTATATATGAAACTGGATATAAAAACCGTTTTTGCCGCATTCCTGTTCCTTGTGCCTTTGTTGGCACAAGGACAGGGGATGCGTTACAAGATGGTGGTCTGCGGCCAGGGGGAATGGACCGACCCTAAACGGGAAGAGAATGTCCACAAACTGATAGACACTGTGGTGGAGGACGGCTACAATGTCATATCCACAGGGTCATTTTATTTTATGCCCCAATATTTCGTGGACTTCGCGGCCTCACCATATCCCGAGGCGGCGGTATATACGAGCGAGAAGATTGCGCAGAATGTGGAGGTTTTCAGAAGTAACATCCGTTATGCGAAAGAAAAAGGGATAGAGTTCTTCATAACGCGTTCCAATTCTCATTATGTCCCTTATCCTTATTGGCTTGCTCATCAGGATGAACTGAATCCAGGAGGAATGTACACTCCGCTTCTGGAGGTTGCCCATCAGTTTGACATGTTCCAGAAGGCGAAGGAAGGCAAGTCTCCGAACTGCGTGCCTCACCAGCAGTGGACCAACCCCTGCTTCAGGGACTTCTTCCTGTGGTCAACCCGTGAGGTCCTCCGTGTGATACCTGAACTGGACGGCTTCCTGAATGCCTACGCCGAGGCTGCCTGGACTTTCGATGAGGAAAAGGTCGCTTCAGGCAAATGGAAGAGATGGAGGGACTGCGTTGATTACGAAAAGACCGACAGTTGTTTTGCCGCGTATCTCAACGACCTCTACAAAATGCTTCACGAGGAGAGGGGGGACGACTGCCTGCTCGGCATACGCGACTGGTATGTCAAGCCTCAGACCCTCGCCTCGTTGGATATGCCAAAGGACAGCCTTATCCTTTCTGTGAAATATGCGGGTTACGACCAGCCTCTGGTCAATTTCCCTCCTTGGGCGATGGACCTGCACGAGATGGGGCTGGGTGTCTCACTTGACATCCACGTCTTCGATGCCGAATATCCTTCCCCGGTATATTGGTACAACAACAGGGTGGTGAACGAAATGTGTTCAAACCTTATCGAGGCGGGCTTTCAGGGCATAACCAACCAGGATTACATCATCAGGGGCTCGGATTCCGCAGACAATCCCATACGCAGGCTGACGCAGGTCACTTTCGCTTCGGCAATCGAAGGGAAACCGTTTTCCGATGCACAGGCTCTGGATTTTCTTGCAAAGGAATATAAAAAGGCGGCTCCGAATGTGCTTGCCTCACTCAAGGCGGTGTCTGATGCCAACGAGAATCTTATAAAGATAATGCCTGCGTGGTTCTGGAGGGGAGACGGACTTTCGGTTGGGGGCACACAGCCGTTCAACTTCTGGTTCTTCTTCGACAATCCCGAGGCTCCTGACCGGATGGGATTCGTCAGGCAGGACGTTGTGGGGATTCCGGAATATGTCTCCGCCGTGCTGGATGGCGGGAAGTCCGGGAAGGAACTTGCCGGGATTTATCATTCACAGGGCAGGCTCACTCCGGACGATGTCATCCGGATTCTTGACGAGGAGTCCCAGAAGGCTGTCGATGAGATTCTGAAGGCAAGGAAACTCAACCCGAAGGCTCCCAAGATGCAGGACCTGGTGGCAAGCGCCTACATCAACCGTGCCCTCAGCCTGAGGAATCTCAATTTTGTCAAGGCCGCGAAACTGTACTATCTGAGCGGCTATGTCTATAACGGCAAGTTCGAGAGGGAAACCTCCAAGGTCAGGGAGACCGGTCTAGATTACCGGGATGAGGTAATCGCCTGCCTGAATGAGTATATTCAGCAGGATCTGCTGATGCGCAGGATTATGAAGGATTTCGCTCCGAGAAGAAGGACTCTGCGTCACGCCAACACCTACGATCACGAATCCAAAGTCGCTGCGACTATGAAACGTGAGGTGGACAAGGAGGACCGGACTGCGCAGGAGTATGACAGAATTAAAACAATCATAACGGGTAAATGAAAAGAAACATAGCACTTGTCTTGTTCGCTTTGCTGTTTTGCGTCGAGGCCTTCGCCGACACAAGGACAATCAGGAGGTTGGATGTCGGCGATGTCACCAAATATGTCTATAATGTCTCGCATTGGATAGAGCAGGCTGACCTGCGTGAGGGTGAGTCGATGTACGGGGAGGAGCAGATTCCGGTGACTTTCCTGTCAGAGGGACTGAAGGGGCTAGACTGGATCCAGACATCCTATTTCTCAAGGATGTCTGAGCGCGGGGAACTAGCAAGGTTCTTTGTGAAATGTGATGCTGACATCCTTGTAGCCCACAACAGGGGGATTGCCGTGAAGCCCGAGTGGCTGTCCGGGTGGAACAAGACCGGAGAGACAGTCCGCAACAGTGCCGGGGATGTCTTCGATGTCTTCTCAAAACATTACGGCAAGGATGACACCGTCATTCTCGGCCCTAACGGGGACAAGTCAAAGAATATGTACATCGTGGCTGTCCGTCCGACCGGACCTCTTCCTGAGAAGCAGAAGATTTCGGGATATGTGGTCGATGTCCGCTCGCTCGGTGCAGCCGGTGACGGCAGGACGGTCAATACCGGTGCCATCCAGGCCGCGATTGACAAATGTTCCGCGCACAAGAATGGCGGGACTGTCCTGATTGACGGAGGAATATATGTGTCCGGAACTCTTGAGCTCAAGTCAGGGGTCACCCTCCACATCGAGGAGGGGGCTATCCTGCGCGGCTCTCCCGACACATCCGACTTCCCTCCGTTCAGGGCTGACATCCCGTCGTTCAGGGGAAAGGAGGACTTCCAGTTCATATATGCCTGCGGGGCAAAGGACATAGGAATCACCGGCGGGGGAATCATCGACGGCTATTCCGTCTATGAGGGCTTTCCTTGGAAAGGACGCAACAATGAGCACGAGAGGCCCCGGCTGATAAGGATGTTCGGTTGTGAGAATGTCGATGTGAGTCATATCACCCTCATCAGGAGCGGGAACTGGACACAGTATTACGAGTCCTGCAGGAATATGAGGTTCGAGGAGATAATCGTCCGCTGCTATACGGGGACAAACAACCAGGACGGGATTGACCTGAGCGGTTGCAGCGATGTGGTTGTCAAGGACTTCCTCGGGGTTTGCGGGGACGATGTGATTTGTCTCAAGGCTCTGTCGATGACTCCTGCGAAGAATATTTATGTTGAGAATGTCCGTTCCCGCTACGCCAACTGCAACATAGTCAAAATCGGGACGGAGACTCACGGCGACATCAGCAATGTCCACGTGAGGGATGTCGAAGGATGGACCCGTTACAGCATAGCGGTCGAGGCCGTTGACGGCTCGAACATTGACGGAGTCATCTACGAGGATGTCCGGCTGCACGGCTGTGCCTCTCCTTTTGTGGTGAGGCTCGGGAGCCGGGGAAGGACATTTGAGGGAGGACCTGACCCGGCCCCTCTTGGCTCTATCAGGAATGTGACCTTGCGCAACATCAGGAATGACGATGTGTTCTGGGTGGAGAAAAAGACCGGTCCTGGAGTGGCTGCCGTGATAGGCGGTCTTCCTGAGCGCAAAATCGAGAATGTCACCATAGAGGACTGTGACATCCTGCTCTACGGCTCTATCTGCGACAGGAACTATATCTATGGGGATGTTCCGGAGAACGAGAAGAAATACCCTGAATTCGACTGTTTCGGAATAACTCCTGCCTACGGAATCTATGTCCGTCACGCCGACAATGTGACCTTGAAGAACGTCAAAATAAGGATGAAGAACTACGACATCCGTCCTGCCGTCGTCTTTGAGGATGCGGAAGGCTACAAATTGTCAGGCCTTGATTATGAGACGACTTTGCGTACCGAACCTTATCCGGTCTGGGACAAGGCAAAAGGACAGGCCGCGCTTTGAAAGGTAGGGTCAAATATCTGATTCTTCTGTTCCTTGCCGCCGGATGTGCGAAATTGGAATTGGAAGAACCTGCGGAGGACGGGAAGGACGCGGGAAACCGCATCTTTTCCGCCTTTTCCACAGGGTTCTCCTATTGTGTCGCTCCTGTGGATGACGACACCTGGATTGACGCTTCCAAGACACTTCAGGTGAGGGACGAGATAAACCGTATGGCTGAAGGCGGGATAAATATGGTGATTGTCGGCTCGTTCAAGTTTATGCCGATGTATTTCATAGACTATTCCGGAACTCCTTACGAAGAGGCTTCCCAGATGCCTCTCTCAAAGGTCGCTTCCCAAAAGGAGACTTTGCTTGCAAATATCGGTTATGCCCATTCAAAGGGGATAAAGGTCTTGTCCGGCTCATATTCGCATTACTGCCCCCTCTCATTCTGGAGGGCTCATCAGGACGAACTCAATCCTGACGGGGTCTTCTCCGACGAGTGGCTGCTGTCCGTGCATCAGGGTGACGTTTTCCAGTCGGCCCTGAACGGAAGCGATTCCGGGGTCGTGCCGCACCAGCAATGGAACAACAAATGTTATAAGGATTTCTTTGTCTGGTCCACAGAGAAGATGTTGGAGGAAATACCCACACTTGACGGCTTTCTGAACTGCTATGCCGAATCAGCCTGGACCTACGACATAAATTCCCTGAAGGCGGGAATGGGCGAAAGCGCCTCCCGCGACAAGATTCAGACCGACAATGATTTCATAGATTATATGAACACCCTCCACGACATCCTGTCCTCAAAGAAAGGCGAGGATTTCGAGATAGGCATAAGGGACTGGTATATGGATATGGACCTGCTTCTCCAGACAAAGATCCCGGCTTCCGACATCATTGTCTCGGTCAAGTACGGAGGCTACGACCAGCCTGTCATAGCCTTGCCCCCTTGGGGTATGGAACTGAAGGAGAAGGGATTCAAGGTCATTTTTGATATGCTTGTCTATGATGCGGAGTTCCCTCATCCGATTTACTGGTATGACGCGGACTTCATCAGTGGCATATTCACCGAACTGAGGAACGGGGGAGTGAGCGGTTTCGCATATCAGGACTACAGGGCGAAAAGCAAGCACGACGAGGGCAATCCGTTGAGGCTCCTGACCCAAAGGACAGTGGCTGCAGCCGTGTCCGGGCGTAGTTTCACCCGTAATGATGCCCTGGATTACCTTTCCGGGATTTACGGCAGTGCGGCTGACCCTCTGCTCCGCTCCCTTGAATGTGTCACCTCTGCTCAGTCGGACAACATAAAACTCACTCCTGCCTGGTTCTGGAAAGGAGACGGGCTGACTGTCGGTGGTCTGGCCTACAACAGATTGTGGAAATATGCGGACAATTCCGCCTCGGAAGGCGGACGGATGGAGTTCATCAGGAAGGATGTTGTCGGAATCCCGGAGTATTGCGAGGCTGCAATCCTCGATGTCAAGTCCCCGGGTCATCTGTCGGATATGCTTGCCCGATGGAAATCCGAGGGACGGCGCACTCCGCTCGAGGCGGTGGAGAATATGGAAAGGCAGGCGGATGAGGCCCAGGATGCTATGCTCCAGGCGCGCGGGATGGGAGGCAAGGGCGAGAGGTTCGGCGAAATCTTCGCCAGTTCGGTCATCCACAGGCAGATGGTCCTGAGGGATGCGGCTTGCATCAGGGGCACGATAGACTTTGTCCTGAGCGGAGGACAGATTGACGGCTCCGCCCAGTCCGTGACTTCCTCAAGGGACAAGATGAAGGACACGGGCATCCACAAGGAGAGCGAGGCTTTCGCATATTTCACCGAGCACGTTTACAGGGACCTTATGCTTCGTGAACTCTGCGCCCGTTTCGCCCCGCGCCGTCCGAACCTTGATGACGCGAAGCAATATACCTATATCTCCAAACCTTGCACAGCCCTCGGCAGAACATTTGTCCTCCCTCAGATTGACCAGAACGAACTACAGTCACTCATTGATTTGATAAAGAATTGAATATGAAGAGATTCCTTTATATGATGGCTGTCTTCCCGCTTGTGTGCTCCTGTGAGAAAATCCTTCCTGACCTGCCCGCAGAAACGGAGGAGGAGATATCCGTGCCGGAGCCGGCACCAGAACCTGAGCCGGAGCCTGAACCCGAGACACCTGTGATGCCTGACCTTCCGGGGCCTCCCGAAGGGGCATCAGTATTCCGCTTCACGGACAGGACAATGGCCTCACTCGCATCGGGAGAGAATTTCTACTGCCCGGTGACGGGGTACAGTTATTCCCCATATACCCTCAGGTTCCTTGACCCTTTCACATACTCATCCGCAAACCCTAACGGATGGTCCACCTCCACTGCAAACAAGACCGTTTCTGGCCCGTTGCTCAGCGATGAGGAATATCGGAGCGTGTATCCCTACATATTTTTTTATTCTCCTTCAAATGCCATTTACGGTCCTGCATCCAAATACAGCGTGATGATGCTGTATTCCTACGACGCAATGCTTTTCGTGAACCAACTCGGCACGCCTGCAGTTAATTTCAGGCGGCTGGAGTCGTCCGGGGCATCCTCTGACGAATCCAAGGCCGCAAGTTGGGTGAGGGACGGCCTGGTGGTCTCCATCTCGACCGCCCCGGACGGAACAGTCACCGTAAGCACTGCCGAAAGCAGTCTCAACCGCAATTTCAAGGTTGACAAGACGACCCAACTGTATTCCGCCTCAGGCACAGGCAGGGACACTTGGAAAGAAGGGGATGTCATTATCATCCAGCACCTCGGACGCTACGGCAATGTCACGGACAAGGAATATCTTTCGACAGGCTTCATACATATAAAAAAGATTGTCAGCACCGGTTATGACCCTTCTACGGGAGATTTCATCACCTCGGACAGCCACGCAAGCCTGACTGTTGACTCGTATTGGGAGAATTATCTTGGAATTTGACGAATTTTTAAGGGAAATATGCGGAATTTGTATAAGTTTGTAAATATGAAGCATATATATATTCAATTTATAATACTTGTGTCGTCCCTCCTTTCAGGAGTGACGATGTCCGCTGCGGCTCCGCATATCACCCGCCTACCGTTCAATTCCCTCAGCAACTATATCTCCGCCTTGAGCCAGGACAGCGAAGGGCTGATCTGGATCGGGACAGGAGCGGGACTCCTGAAATATGACGGCTATTCATATTATGATTTCAGGGATGACGACAGGACTCCTCTTGCCGGAAGCCATATCCGATGTTTCCTCCCGGAGGCGGACGGGACTTTGTGGATAGGTACTGAGAATGGTGCGATGACTTGCTCCTCAGGGGTTTTTACCCTTGTCGGAGGCGAATTGGAGGGGAAACCGGTCAAGTCGATAGTCAAGTCCCCCAACGGGATGATTCTTCTGGCGGGCAATGACGGAATACAAGTGCTCGATCCCGGGAAAGGCAAGTCCATTTTCCTGGCCGCAGAAGGAGGGAAACCGTATTACAGAAACCGGCGCTGGATAGTTCCGGATTCCGGGGGCTTCCTGTGGACTGGTTTGAGGAACAAAATCGCAAGGTTCAAGTTTGAGGGGGATAGTATGACTCCCCAGGTCAGCCTTCTGAAGACGGAAGGTTCTGTCAAGGTGCTTTATGTCGATGAGAGGGGCGGAATGTATTATCTCGCGGACAATGACGATCTTTTCTATTGTGTCATATCCGCTGACGGAGAGGGGACGGCCCTCGGGGAGAGGGTGAAACTGATTTCGAAGGCGGATGTCAGGGGTGTGGCGTGTTTTGCGGACGAGGTGAGGGTTGTGACATCCTATAATGGAATATATTGCTTCACGATTTCCCCTTCCGGCACCCCGCAGCCGTCAGGACATTTCTGGATAAACGACAATGACCACGCGGACATCTCCAACGGCGTGCTCTGCACCATTGCGGACAGCAAGGGAAGTTTCCTTTACGGAACGGCTGACGGACTGTATGCCGAATGGAACAGCAGCGAGAGCAATTTCCACAACATTTCCGGGGACGGTGTGGGGCATCTTCTCCACAATGTCGTCTCCGACCTTTACACCGCTGACGGCTCAACAGTCTGGGTGACGACCAACAGGGGTCTTGACCAACTGGAGTACTCCGGAGGCTCGGTCATTTCCGTGAGGCATCATCTCGTGCCGCAGGACATTGCAGGAAACACCCAGGACTACAGCCTCCAATGCATTTGTGAGGACGACGGCAAATTCTGGCTCGGAAACAAGAGCGGAATCCTTGTCTTCAATCCTGCCACCTCCCGTTTCAGCAATCCCGCGTCCCTTCTTTCCGGCCTGAATTCGGAGGGGGCTTCCTTCTGCAAGACAATCACAAAGTCCGCTGACGGCAGCCTATGGCTTGGATTCATCTACGGAGGACTGTTCTGCGTCAATTCGGGGCGCTGCTACAAGGTTTCCCTCGAAAACGGGGACATAACCTCGTCGAATGTTTACAAGATTATGGATGACAGCAGGGGGAACATCTGGGTCGGGACGAAGAACAAGGGATTGGTACGCTTCTCCCAGTCTGATGTCAGGATAAATGGTGACAGGATGTATGTCCTTGATTACCAATTATTCCTTAATAACGAACAACTGAGTGTCTTTGACATTTTCGAAGACCGGGACTCCAATGTCTTTGCCGCGACATCTTCCGGACTGTACCTTGTCTCAGGCGCAGACGGTTACGGGGCGGTCCTTCTGTCGGACAGGAGGCTCTTCTGCAACAACATCATTCAGGACACTTACGGGAATTACTGGATATCCTCCCAGTCCGGCATATATTGGATGGACCTGTCCTTTTCCGGATTGAGGTTCTATGAGACAGGGGAGGCTTCCTTCTCCCTGCTTGACTACAACACCGGCAGCTGTCTCGCACACGACGGGACTGTCCTTTTCGGAGGAGTGAACGGTGTGACATATTTCAATCCGGAGGACATCTCATTCAGGAATGACGCAAGGACGGTCCACATAACGAATATGACCGTTATGGGGAAGCCGGCAGCCCTGACTCCGGGAGGGGAACTTTACCTGAAACCTGCGGACAGGCATTTCTCAATCAGCCTTTCCACCCTTGATTTTCCGGTTGACCTGCTCCAGAACTATTATTACAAGGTCAGGGAGTCCGGGGATGTGTGGATTCCGGTCCAGGGCAACACCATCTCATTCGCGAACCTTGCTCCGGGCAACTACAACATCATCCTGTCCTGCACCGAGTCCGGAGAGGGAAGCACCTCCCTGCAGGTGTCCATTGCGGCTCCCTGGTGGAGAAGGTGGTGGGCCTACTGCCTGTATTTCATTGTTTTCTCGCTTGTGCTCGGCGGAACTATCTTCCTCGTCCTCTCGAAAATCCGCAGCGACGACCAGATGAGGACTTTCTTCAACATCACTCACGGCCTAAAGACACCGTTGAGCCTGATGAAAGTCCCTGTTGTCCTTCTGAAAAACGGAGAGGAAAGCCGCAAGGGTGACCTTCTTGACCTTGTGGACCGGAATGCCGACAAACTTGCCGACACCCTGAACCAGATTCTTGAACTCAGGAAGGTGGACAGGAACAGGGCCCATCTTTTCATCTGGAGGATAGACGCCTGCGAGTTCCTAAGCAAAATCGGGAACTATTTTGAACCGTATTTCAGGGAAAAGGGAATAAATCTGATTCAGTCCTACCCGTCCCAGCCGTGCCCTGTCTATTGCGACCCGGAGAAACTGGAAATGATTGTGTTCAACCTCCTCCAGAATGCCTTCTCATTCACGCCTGCCGGGGGTGAGGTCACTTTGTCCCTTCTGTCGGAGGGCAGGACAATCACAATTGGGGTCTCTGACACGGGAATCGGAATCGACAGGAAGTTCCACAAGAAAATCTTCGAGCGTTTCTGGCAGTACCGCGAGAACGGGGTCATCCCGTCGCGAGGCAGCGGTATCGGGCTTTCTCTCGTTAAGGAATATGCGAGGATGCACGGCGGCAAGGTCACAGTCGAGAGCGCACTCGGGCTCGGAGCAGAATTCAAGGTCATACTCCCGAGGAACAGGTTCAGGGCGATGGCCCCGGAGAAGATGGAAAAGATAGAGCCGAACTACACGAAACGCTATGCCGGAAACCTGCCTGTGTCCGGCTCCTCTGCTGTGGAGGCCTCAGAAGGCTCGAAATTGGTTTTTGTTGTCTCTGACAGCTCTGATATGGTCACAATGCTCTCCTCAATCTTCGGGGGATATGGAATACTGTCAACCGATGATTATTCCTCGGCGTTCCAGGTGGTCCAGGACAAGTCTCCGGACATCATTCTGGTAGATGTCTCCGAATCCTCCGTAGAGAAGGCTTTGGGACTCTGCCGGAAGATAAAGTCGGAATACGAGTTCAGGGACATCCCGGTGGTATTCCTTACGAATGACGACTCTCCTGTGGTGGCGAAACTCTGTTATGAGAACGGGGCGGATTCCCACATCGCCAAGCCTTTCGACCCGGAACTGCTCAGGGTAAGGGCTGAGAAACTGATCGACAAGCATCTGAACATCCGTGAGCGCATCAAGGTCGAGAAACTCATTTCCTCCGATGTCGAGATGGATGTGGAGACTGCCGACCAGAGGTTCCTGAAGGATATGATGGAGATAATCGAGAACAACATCCCGTCGGAGAATTTCACCCTTGATGTGTTTGCCCGTGAGGCGCATATCTCGAAGTCCATCCTCGGCAGCCGCCTGCGCTCCATCACCGGCAGAAGCCCTATGGAACTGGTGCGCAACGCCAGGATGCAGCGCGCTTCGCAGCTCCTTGCCACAAAGGCTTACGATGTGACGCAGGTCAGTTATATGGTCGGATTTTCCGACCCGCGATATTTCGCCACCTGCTTCAAGAAATATTTCAACTGCACGCCAAGCAACTATATGAACAATATATGAGAATAATCCTTGCAGCACTTGTCCTCCTTGTGGCGGCTTCCGGCCCGGTGTCGGCCCGCCGTGTGATTGAGCCGGCAAACGACGGCTGGTCCTTCTTCTATCTTCCGCAGCAGAAAAAAGCCCCTAAGGGCATACCTCCGCAGGCAAAACCGGACTTTGATGACAAGGACTGGAAGAAGGTTGGCATCCCGCACACTTGGCAGACTTATGAGACAACGGGGGAGCTTCATCCGTTCATAGCCTCCCCGCACGCCAAGGACAATGCCTACTGGTGGACAGGCACGGGATTCTACAGGAAGCGTTTCACATTGAAGGAGCCTCTGGGAGAGGACCGTCTTTTCATTGAGTTCGACGGGGTGATGAAATACTGCAAGGCTTATCTGAACGGATGGCTTGTCGGGGAGCATTTCGGCGGCTACGGCTGTTTCACCTTCGACCTGACTCCTTATCTTGATGACAAGGGCGAGAATCTCCTCGCGATTGAGGTCGGCAACGAACAGAACGACCCTCACGCGATTCCTCCTATGGATGCGGGGTGCTGGAATTTCTATGGCGGAATATACCGTAATGTCCGTTTTGTCCGTACCGGGAACATATATATACCGTTCCAGGGGTCTGCGGAATATCAGGGAGGGACACAAATCACTTCAAGGAACATAGGCCCGTCCCGATCCGATGTCCGCATCCGCACCTGGGTGAAGAACGACACGGACAGGGACACCGAGGTGACTCTCGAAACCGCGATTGTTGACCGTGACGGAAAGACCGTCAGGACTTTGACACAGACAAGAACCATATATCACCGTGAGACCCTGATGTTCGACCAGACAGGAATAATATATGACCCTCTCAGATGGTCTCCCGACAGTCCGGACCAGTACACGGCTGTCTCAACCGTATCGGTCGGAGATGCTGTGGCGGATGTATATGAGTCAAGGTTCGGCATCCGGACATTCTTCTGGAACCACGACGAGAAAGTCCTCTATGTGAACGGCGAGCCTGTGAATTTACAGGGATTCAACCGGCATCAGGAATATCCCTGGCTCGGCGACGCTATTCCCTATTTCATCCACAGGATGGATCTTATGGATATGAAATATAACCTTGGCTGCAATGCCCTGCGCCCGGGACAGTATTGCTCCGGACCTGAGGTGTTCGCCCTGGCGGACAGCCTTGGGCTGATTACTTTTGCTGAACTGCCGAATGTGAAGAACAGGAATTTCTCTCCCCAGATGCAGAGAATCCAGACTGTGGAGATGGTAAGGAGGCTCCGCAACAGTCCTTCTGTCCTTCTTTTTGATATGGGTGACGAGACGGACCGGGCTGCGGATTCCCGATGGGCTCACGACGAGTCTCCGGACCATTACATCACCTGCCGTCACTGTGAGGGCACGGGCGGTGAGTTCATCTCCATATCTCCTCAGGAGTTGAAGATGTCGAAAATGCTGCGCTGCGCGGTGAGGGGGTGGTATTCCTCGGACGACAAGGATCTTGAGCCGGAAAACCAGCAGTGGACTGGAACTGACGAGTACCGTCACAGGATAGCCTTGCAGGGCAAGAAGGAGGGACAGAATGATGACCGTATCGACCAGCCGAACCTTGTGGTGTGGCTTTACGAGGATCACGGCTGCGACAGGGAATACCGCAATGCGCCTCTGCTGCACTACAATCCGAAAGGCTGGGTTGACAGTTACCGCATTCCGAAATATGCCTATTATCTTTGGCAGGCGAACTATTCCGGCAAGCCTATGGTCTATGCGATGCCTCATTTCTGGAGGAGCCGTTACATAGGCACTTTCCGTGACATTACTGTGGATTCCAATTGCGAGGAGGTGACCCTGATTGCAGGCGGGAAGAAATGCGGCACAAAGCGTCTGCGCCCGGAGGATCTGCAC
>JBJEJS010000125.1:0-3241 GCA_051878235.1 Candidatus Cryptobacteroides sp. | reverse complement strand
TAAACTGGGGGGGGCAGACTTCTGTTGATGACGTCCTGAAGGATGACAATATGCAGTTGGAGGAGGTCGTTGTTGTCGGCTATGGTGTCCAGAAGAAATCCACAATGACTTCCTCAGTGGCGCAGGTCTCTGCCAAGGAAGTGTCTAAACAGGTATCTCAAAATGTCGCATCTTCGCTTCAGGGACGTGCCGCCGGTGTAGATGTCGTGCAGCAGGGAGGTATCGCAGGAGCGGATGTGAACATTGTGATCCGTGGTGCTGCATCACTTACGGCTACCGAGCCTCTTTATGTCGTGGACGGTGTGTTCACAAACAATGGTCTTACGACAGTGAATCCTGCTGACATAGAAAGCATAGAAATTCTGAAGGACGGTGCGGCTGCCGCAATCTATGGCTCACGGGCGGCAAACGGAGTTGTCCTGATTACAACCAAAAACGGACAGAAGGGAAAGACAACGGTGGATGCCAATGTCTCATACAGTGTCCAGCAGGTCACCAGAATCCCTGACTTCCTCAATGCCGGCCAATGGAGGAAGTTCGCAAATATGGTTTCGGAGAACAGCGGACTGGCTCCCGCACCCGAAAATGTCAGTCCGACAGATCCTTCCGTGGACACTGATTGGGCAAAGGTCTGGCTTCAGTATGCTCCGGTCTGGAATGCTGATGCCTCAATTTCAGGGGGCAACGATGCCGGAACCTATTCCTTGAGCATAGGATTTCTGGACCAGAAGGGTTTGACCTTGACTTCAGGATACCAGAAAATCAATGCAAGGTCCAATTCTTCGTGGAAATTCGGCCGCTTCTTTGTGTCTGAGAATTTCCAGATTGTTTACAGAAAGAAAACCCCGACCCCTACTTTCAATATCGGAATGCCGACACTCCCTCTGACTGATGAACTCGGCAGGTATTCCTCCTGGGGAACCGACTATTATATCGAGACTGAGAATGCCCGCCGCAATCATCCGCTTCCTGGTCTTTATGCGACAGACCAGTACACCAATTACTTTGATGTGATGGGAGGTGTCAGTGCCGGTGTGAATATCATAAAGGGCCTGAAGTACACAATGTCATTCAGCGGAAACTACACCGCATCCCACGGCTACACCCACACTCCGATATATTATACCAAATGGAATGCTGACGGTACTCCGGACACGGATTACGGCAATCCGCGCAACTCCCTTGCAGAGTCCCGTGGTGCAAATGTGAACTACACCTGGGACAACATCATCAACTTTAACCGGACTTTCTCCGGCCACACAATCGATGTCACTTTGGGACACAGCTGGATGCGTGAGTTCTACCGCGGACAGTCTTATTCTACAATTGATGACCTCGGTGCGGAGAATATCGTCGGGGTTTCAAGCATTGACGGAAAGATTTCTTCAAACGAGAAGAATTCCGCCCTGCTGTCATTCTTTGCGCGTGTCAATTACGACTATGATGACAGATATATGGTCTCTGCGACAATAAGAAGGGACGAATCCTCAAAGTTCGCTGAAAAGTACAGGGCAGGTTATTTCCCTTCCGTCTCCGCCGGCTGGAATATCCACAATGAGAAGTGGTTCAAGAACAATGTAATGAGCCATTTGAAAATAACGGCCTCATACGGAGAACTTGGAGCGAATTTCCTTGAGCCGTACAATTTTGACAACATTGCATTCGGTCCTATTGTCTACACGGTGGGAGGAGTCCGCTACACAGACGGCCGTGCCGCTTATCTGAAGACCCAGAATCTCAAGTGGGAGACTTCAAAGACTGTCGATGCCGGACTTGAGTTCGGTTTCCTGAACAATGAACTGACTTTCCACGTCAACTACTTCTACAAAAAGAATGTTGACCTTCTCGCCACAATCAACCTGAATCTTTCATCAGGTCAGATTTTCGAGATAAACACTTCCAACGAGACCCCGTATGTGAACACGGCGTCAGTGGAGAATCAGGGCTGGGAGTTTATGGCCAATTACAACAAGCGTTTCAACAGGAATCTCCATCTGAATGTGAGCGCAAACCTCAGCACCCTCAGGAACAAGGTCCTCGCTCTTGGAGACAACGTCCAGCCTATCACCGCCGGAGCCTATTCATCCAAATTCAATGATGCCGCCACCATCACGATGCCGGGCTATCCGATCGGATCATATTACGGATATCAGATAGACGGTTTTGACTCAGAAGGAAATTTTGCATTCAGGGACAACAACGGTGACGGGAAAATCACCGCGGATGACAAGGTGGTCCTCGGATGCTCGATTCCTAAGGTCTCTTTCGGCTTGAACATCGATTTGAATTGGAAGGACTTCGACCTGTCCTTGTTCTTTAACGGAGTTGCAGGAAACAAAATATTCAACGCAAGGAAATATGAGTATTATTTCAATTATGCCAACAATATGGTTGCCGATGTACTCAATTCCTGGACACCTGAAAACACTGTCACAAATGTTCCTGTGGCAAAAGTGGCAAACTATGAAGGCGGCAACTCGCTTCCGAGTGAATTTTATGTGGAAGACGGTTCATATCTGAGGCTTAAAAACATCCAGATAGGTTACACATTGCCTTACAGGCTTTCCGAGAAGGCTTATATGCAGAAGTTCCGTGTGTATGTCGGTGTCCAAAATGCGTTCACATTGACCAGATACACCGGTTATGACCCCGAGGTCAGTTCAAATACCCTTTTCTCAAGGGGAGTGGATATGAACTCTTATCCAAATGCCAGGATATACACAGTGGGCCTGAATGTCACATTCTAATAAATCAATGACAACAATTATGAAAAAAACAATACTTCTGGTGCCGGTTGCCGCGCTGGTGCTTTCCCTTGCCGGCTGCAACAAGATATTTGATGAGTTGGCGATAAATCCCAACCAGCCGAGTATGGACAGTTATTTCTCAACTCCGGAGGCGGTGAATGAGGCAGTAATGACCTGCTATGGCTATGTGCAGACCCAGCGCTGTTTCGGGGCTTCCGCCTCGAAGACGACTATCATCCGTTCCGATGAGGCTTCATCAAACTCGGACTATGGAAAGCCCGGTATGTATGGTGATGCCCTGAACTCCAGTTATTATACGATTATGCAGCCTTTCGGCCTTTTGTTCTCCACAGCGTCGCAGGCGTCATACGTCATAGAGAATATTGACAAGGTCGAGTTCAAGGACGAAAAACTGAAAAGGGCCTATCTTGGCGAGGCTTACTTCTGGAGGGCCTTCTCCCATTTCTATCTTCTTGTAAGTTACCGTAAAATCG
>JBJEJS010000124.1:0-3270 GCA_051878235.1 Candidatus Cryptobacteroides sp. | reverse complement strand
TTTTATCGTGTTGCGGTTGCCGCATTTCGGGCAGGCTACCATTCCTTCGTTGATAATCGACATATTGATTTCCGGAATATTGAATATTTTGCAAATATAACTAATTTCCTCCTACGGAGGAGAGGGTCAGAGACCCCGATTTGTTTTTTAAGGCATAAAAATATAACTTTGTCCTGTTTTGTGAAAAAATGTGGCTCATCTAATGTGAGTCTTGTGTATTATAAAACCTAAGTCAAAATGAAAAATTGGATAAAACAGTTCACATCGGAAGATTGGATAATTGTTTTTGCCGGTGCGGTAATCCTCGCTTTGGCGGCTTTCTTTCCTGACCTGATGCCTAGAATGCCAAAGACATTGTCCACAGGAGCGGACTGGCTCTCTGCCGGATATATGTATCTTTTCGTTCTGGTGATCACGATGGTGACATCAGCCGTCCTCGGGAAACCTCTCAAGTGGATTCCTCTGTCGCTTCTGATAATTTTCGCCCTGACTCTGTGCGCCCAGTTGATTGCCAACATCCCTGTGGTCAAGGAATTCGGTTTCGAGTCAGTATTCTTTGCGGTGATCATCGGTCTGCTCATAAGCAACTGCTTCAAGATTCCTGAATGGATGAAGGCCGCCATCCAGAGCGAGTTCTACATCAAGATAGGAATCATCTGTCTGGGCTCCACCATCCTTTTCGCGGAGGTGATGAAGTCCGGGGCATACGGACTCGTCCAGTCACTGATTGTGGTGTTCTCCGTCTGGTATTTCTCCTACTGGGTGGGCAAGAAGATGAATGTGGACCCTGAGATGAGGACAATGCTCTCCAGTGCGGTGTCCATCTGCGGAGTTTCCGCCGCCATCGCAACCTGCGGAGTCATAAAGGGTGACAACAAGAAACTTTCGTATGTTATTTCCCTCGTGCTGATCATCGCAATCCCGATGATGTATCTCCTTCCGTGGCTTGCCGACCTGATGAATCTCTCTCCGGAGGTGACCGGAGCCTGGCTCGGAGGCACAATCGACACGACAGGGGCGGTGGCCGCCGCAGGAACTCTCGCCGACAAGGGCAACGGGGAGACTGCAGCACAGACTGCCGTCATAGTGAAGTCCTCCCAGAATGTGCTCCTCGGAGTTGCGGCGTTCATCATCTCACTGATGTGGACCTACCAGGGAGTCGGTGACAAGAAGAACGGA
The DNA here is from genome assembly GCA_051878235.1 of Candidatus Cryptobacteroides sp. Classification (GTDB taxonomy): domain Bacteria; phylum Bacteroidota; class Bacteroidia; order Bacteroidales; family UBA932; genus Cryptobacteroides. The sequence goes on along the minus strand of JBJEJS010000124.1, from coordinate 2,091 downwards.
CAGGAGAAACCGACCCTCGGTGTCATCTGGGACAGGTTCCCTAAATTCGTTGTGGGATTCATCCTTGCTTCCCTCGTCTTCAGTTTCTGCTTCGAGACCGAAACAGCCAAGGCTGTCGGGAAAGTGACCAAGGGCTTCCAGAACACCCTGTTCAGCATCGCATTCGTCTGCATCGGACTTGAGACCCGCTTCAAGGAAATATTCGGCAAGGAAAACCGCAAACCTCTTGCGGCATTCCTCACCGCACAGACATTCAACATAATCGTGACCCTCGTTGTCGCATACGTGATCTTCGGTCTCATCAAGCCTGCCATTGCAGGATTGTAGCAGATGACTTCTGAACTGATAAGGGGCACTTCGCCCCAAGTTTATGAGAAAACCTACCGGGAACCTGAACTGATTTCTGAAAATGAAATCAGCAGGTTGTTCCGTGTAAAGCGTGACGGGAAATATTTCATTATAAAGACCGCAAGGGACTCTTCGGAGAGGCTGGTCTCAATTCTCAGGAGGGAATATGAAATTTCAGCCGACCTTTCGCACAACAACATTGTCAATGTCTTCACCTACGAGCAGGATACTCCGGTAGGCTGCGGAATCGTGATGGAATATGTCAATGGACGCACTCTGGACGCGTTTCTGGCCGAAAATCCCTCCGGCAGTCTTTGCCGCAGGGTGCTGGACCAGATTCTCTCGGCAGTTTCCTATCTGCACGGGAAAGGCATTATCCACAATGACCTCAAGCCTGGGAACATTCTGGTGACATATAGTGACAACTCGGTGAAACTGATTGACTTCGGTCTTTCTGACGATGATGCCCATTACCTTTTGAAGACTCCAGGATGCACTCCCGCTTTCGCCTCGCCCGAGTTGCTTGAGGGAAAGGGTGCACTGGATTCACGGAGTGACATCTATTCATTGGGACTGCTCATCCGTCTGCTGACCGGCAACCGGTTCAGGTTTGTCCATTCAAAATGCACGAGAAAAAGGCCGGAAAACAGGTATTCCAATGTCGGGCAGATTCAGAAATCCATACAGAATTATTTTCTTCCCCTCAAAATTTCAGTTGCCTCGGTGCTTTTGCTCGCAGCAGCCGTCTTCGGGAAAATGTCCTATGACAAATATGATGAGTTGAGGAATATCCGCTCGTTGTATGAGGCTCAGCGGGAGGTGGAATTGTTCCGTGATTCGGTAATTACCGTAATAGATTTGAAATATGATGTACTTTTCTCCGATTGCCGCAAGTCAATCGAGAAAGCCGAAGATTTGCAGGAAGCGTGGGAATTCTATGAGCATCTTTATTCAAGTTATCTTGCTATAAGGGATTCATTGGTTGATTTGACCGCTGATCCGGCTTTGAAAAGCATTTTTGACAATTATTGTACAATGAAGTTTGAGAAATTTTACCATACAGTCAAGGATCCGCTGTTCAGCAAGCCTGTCAGAACACTTCAAGAATAGTCAGTCCCCCGTCAAGTCCGGCAATGTATGTGAATTCCTCTTCCGGGGAATCTTTTCTCTGAAAATGTTCAAGATGCAGTTCGTGGCCTTTGCGCATATACCCGCAGGTGAAAGTGTCCCCTGTCTTCATTGTTGAATTCTCAGTCTTCTCCGCAATGAACTGTCCGTTCCCGAGGTGACGGATGACACATTTCCTGTCCGGTTTCCATCCTATCAGAATCCTTGCCCCCACTTCGAGTTCCTGCGCGTTGATTCCACCGTCTTTGAACAGGGAAGAGCCGTTTTTCCCCGTTTTCCGGGAATTGTCCAGGAAATCCTCCCATCCACCATATCCCGCAAATCGGGCCAGCACATTCAGAGTCCTGACGGACACGGTTTCATATCCCCTTGTAGAATATCCCCACACCCTTTCAAGTGTGCTTTCCGAAATATGCTCCCGCAGACGGAATTCAATCCCCGCCGACAGCCGCTGAAAATCGCCGTGCGTAGAAAGCGGAAAGTCAATCATCTTCCCGACGGCCTTGCACAGCCTTTCAATGTCCGGTAAATCTGATCTGATGTTCATTTGATATAATTTTTCATTGCTGTCCACTAAAAGTTGTGGACGTAGTTAAAAGTTAAAAATCAAACAAA
>JBJEJS010000123.1:0-3288 GCA_051878235.1 Candidatus Cryptobacteroides sp. | reverse complement strand
GATCGCACATGTGGAAGGCATAGTGAAAAGCCTCGGGCTTCCGTACAGGATTCTCCGTCTGTGCGGAGGCGATATGAGTTTCACATCGGCAATCACCTACGACTTCGAGGTCTATTCGGCAGCCCAGGGACGCTGGCTTGAGATCAGTTCTGTCTCCAACTTCGAGTCATATCAGGCAAACCGCCTGAAACTCAGGTATAAGGACTCTGACGGAAAGACCCAGTTGGCACACACTCTGAACGGCTCATCCCTCGCCCTCCCGCGTGTGGTGGCAGCCCTTCTCGAGAACAACTACAAAGACGGCAAGATCCGTATTCCTGAGGCCCTGCGTCCTTACACAGGCTTCGATTACATCGGATAACGCCGTGACGGAGGAAATCATACTCGGAATTGACCCCGGGACCAACATTCTTGGTTTCGGGGTTGTCCGTGTCACATCAAAAGGTCCTGAATATGTCGATATGGGAGTGTTTGACCTTCGTAAGATCAAGGATCCTTTCGACAAATTGGCGAACATATTCGCGGGGACGAGCGAACTGATAGAGACGGTAGGCCCGACAGCGCTTGCAGTAGAATCCCCATTCTACGGGAAGAACGCGCAGGTCATCCTCAAACTCGGCAGGGCCCAGGGGGCGGCGATCACGGCTGCGGCAATGAAGGGGATTCCCGTGAGCGAATATGCCCCGAGGAAGGCCAAGATAGCGATCTGCGGGAACGGGGCGGCATCGAAGGAGCAGGTCAGTATGATGTTGCAGAAGACCCTGGGAGTCACCCTGAAGCCGGAGCATCTTGACGCGACCGATGCGCTTGCGATTGCGCTGTGCCATTATTACCAGATGCACAATCCGCTCGCGGGGAAAGGAGGGAGCCCAGACTGGAAGAAATTCCTGAGCGAACATCCTGAGAGGGTCAAGAAATGACCTCACAAACTTTTTCGTCCGTCCGTATAAATTATATGTTTTATATTAAACTTTCCGGACACGCCGTTGTCTAAATCCCCGGTGTTGAAAATTCCATTGTCATTTCCGGCGCAGCCCGCAGGGCGGAGTCAGGAAATCTCAACAGCAAAGAAACAGTAATATATATTCCATAATGTCAAACAAAGTTATCAAACTGGCTCTGATCACCGCCCTGGCGGTCTTTTCATTCTCCGCCCTCGCGCAGCAAAGCACCATACGCCTTACGCTCCAGGATTCAAAAAGCGGGGAGCCTATTGGATTCGCCACGGTGTCCCTGACTCCTGAAAATTCCACAAAGGCATACAAATATGTCCTGACGACCTCTGAGGGAAAGGCGGAATTCACCGAAGTCAAGAAAGGGACCTTCAGGCTGAAGGCGGAGCAGATGGGCTACAAGCCTTACGAGACAACAGTCAAGAATGAGGGGAAAAGCATCGACCTCGGCGTGCTGAAGATGGAGGAGGATGTGGAAGTGCTTGACGCGGCAAAGGTTTCAGCCGTCGGCAATCCGATTGTCGTCAAGAAGGACACCATCGAGTACAACGCCTCGTCATTCAAGGTCACAGACAACGATATGCTTGAAAACCTCCTGAAGAAACTCCCTGGAGTGGAGGTCGCAAGTGACGGAAGCATAACGGCAAACGGAGAGACAATCACAAAAATCACAATCGACGGAAAGACCTTCTTCCTTGACGACCCGCAGTTGGCGAGCAAGAACATACCGGCCAAGATAGTCGAGAAGGTGAAGGTGGTCGAGAAGAAGTCCGACCAGGCGATCTTCACGGGAATCGACGACGGTGAGGAGGAGACAATAATCGACCTCTCGCTCCGTCCCGGGATGATGAAGGGCTGGTTCGGCAATGTCTCTGCAGGAGGCGGACACGACATCCAGCAGACCTGGGAGGAAGGTGACTGGAGATACCAGGGCGCGGCTATGATAGGCCGTTTCACCGACAAGAGCCAGTTGAGCATCATCCTGAACGGCAACAACACCAACAACAGGGGCTTCAACGATATGGCCGGTTCGATGATGCAGTCGATGAGAGGCGGCGGAGGAATGGGCAGGGGCTCCGGCGGATGGGGCCAGAACAGCGGCATCACGACTTCCTGGATGGGTGGCGTGAACGGTGCATTCACCCTTCTGGACGGAAATATGGACCTCGGAGGGAACTACCTCTACAGCGGTTCGAACAAGTCCCTCCTGGAGAAAAGCGACAAGACCACTTATCTTGACGGAGGCGATATGCTCCTGTACGGCAAAGGCGGTCCTGCGAATTACGGGAAGAGCGACGGCTACGGCTACAGCAACACCCTCACCCAGGGACACAGGTTCGGCATCAAACTGGAGCACAAGTTCAGCGACAACACATCCATCATCTTCGAGCCTCAGGTGAATTTCGGCTACGGCAACTACAACGAGTATTCCGACTTTGTCACAAAGAAATACCGCAGCGCACAGAATGACACCATTATGAACAATGACGGTTTCAATTCAACCCTCGGCTACAACAGCAACTGGACGACAAGCGGTCGTTTCCTCCTCAGGCAGCGTCTCGGGAAGCCAGGCAGGACCCTGTCCCTGAATGTCCAGTACAGTTTCTCGGGGAACAAGTTGCGTGATGCGCTCAACCAGTCGCTCACAAGGAATTACGACCAGGACGGCAACATAATGACAGACAGTGAGGGCAATGCGGTGACGGACCTGGTCAACCAGAGGATCAACAGCATAAGCAACAGCCAGTCCGTCGATGCAAGGCTCTCCTATACCGAGCCGCTCGGACACGACTTCTATCTTGAGGCCACCTACAGGTATGCCTGGGCACGCAGCCACAGTGACAAGGACGCATTCGACTCGGGCGATGTCGATGCGTTCTCGGCAGGAAGCCACCCTTACAATCCTGTGGGGGAGGTCCTGAACCAGACATATTCAAGCGAAATCACAAACATCAGCCAGAGGCACAACGGCGGGGTGAACATCCAGTACCAGAAAGGGAAACTCCGTGTCCAGATAGGAGCGTCCATCCAGCCTACCACCACCCACAACAAGACCGTGACCACCCACATTGTGGACACCACCTACACCGTCTGGAACTGGGCGCCTCAGGCAATGTTCAGTTACGAGTTCACTGACAATTCGGAATTGAGATTCTTCTACAGGGGACGCTCCGCGCAGCCGAGCACATCGCAATTGATGCCTGTACCTGACAATTCCGACCCTCTGAATGTGTCTTTCGGTAACCCTTACCTGAAGCCTTATTTCAGCCACGACCTCAGAGGACATTTCGGCTACACCAACAAGCAGACATTCTTCTCAATCAGGGGAAGATTC
>JBJEJS010000122.1:0-3288 GCA_051878235.1 Candidatus Cryptobacteroides sp. | reverse complement strand
CGGCTGTCACCAACCACTTTTGTCACTGTCACCAACCATTTATGTCCACATTACCTCATCTGGTAGAGCGCAACACTGGCAGTGTTGAGGTAAGCGGTTCGAGTCCGCTATGCTCCACTTCTTCAGGTCATCTTCACGGAGATGACCTTTTTTCATATTAAGAAAATATTGACTACCTTTGGATGAATTTGGACTTTTCTAAAAACTAATAACAAAAGTAATGAAGAAATTCTTGGTATCCATCACATTCGCCGCAAGCCTTTTTCAGGCGACATCAGCCCAGGATCAGACGGTCTGCGCACCGACATTCACGGAATGGCAGGACCAACAGGTCAATGAGGTTAACCGTTTTCCTGTGCACACCTCGTTTTTCCTTTATGAGAACACTGGGGCTGCCCTCAAAGGGGACCGCGAAAATTCCGCCAACTACCTTTCAATCGAGGGGGACTGGAAATTCAACTGGGTGGAAAACGCGGACCAGCGTCCGACGAAGTTCTGGGGAGAGGGCTATGACGACTCCCAATGGGGTAAAATGTCTGTCCCCGGCATCTGGGAGCTGAACGGCTACGGCGATCCTGTCTATGTCAACATCAATTTCGCCTGGAAAGGACATTTTGAAAACAATCCTCCTTATGTTCCAATCAAGGATAACCACGTGGGGACATACCGCAGAAGCATCGACATTCCTGAAAGTTGGAGCGGGGACAGGGTCATAGTGCATTTCGGTTCAGTCACATCCAACATCTACCTCTGGGTCAACGGGAAATTCGTGGGATATGCCGAGGACAGCAAGAACGCGGCAGAATTTGAGATTACCGATGTCATCAGGCCCGGCGCAAACACCTTCGCATTCCAGGTGTTCCGCTGGTGTGACGGGACCTATTCCGAAGACCAGGATTTCTGGAGGATGAGCGGAACGGCACGCGACAGTTACCTCTACCGCATCGACAGCAAGGCAGGTGTCCAGGACATCAGAATCACCCCTGACCTCGACGGCGAGTACAGGGACGGCAGCCTGAGAATCGACACCAAGACATACGGAGATGCGTCAATCGACTATAAACTTCTTGATGCCCAAGGAAATACAGTCGCAGAGGCGACATCCGATGGAGGACAGACAATCCTCAATGTGGCATCCCCTTCCAAATGGACGGCCGAGACCCCATATCTCTATTCGCTTGTGGCGGAGGTCAGCGCGAAGGACGGCAGAAAGGTCGGGACGATAGTCCAGAAGGCAGGCTTCAAGAAAGTCGAGATAAAGGGCAGCCAACTTCTCGTGAACGGCAAGCCTGTGCTCATCAAGGGTGCGAACAGGCACGAAATGGACCCTGACGGCGGATATGTGGTCTCAAGGGAAAGGATGATAGAGGACATCACAATAATGAAAAGGTTCAACATCAATGCGGTGAGGACCTGCCACTACCCTTCCGACCCGATTTGGTATGACCTGTGCGACGAGTACGGAATATATGTCTGCGCAGAGGCTAACCAGGAGTCACACGGATTCCAGTATGCCGAGACTTCCCTCGCCCGCAGGCCTGAATTCCAGAAACAGATTCTTGAGAGGAACATCCACAATGTCTCGGTCAACTTCAACCACCCGAGCATAATCTACTGGTCGCTCGGCAACGAGACAGTTGACGGTCCGAACTTCACGACCGCCTTCCAATGGATCAAATCCCAGGACCAAAGCAGACCGATTCACTGGGAAAGGGCTGTCAAAGGACCGAACACCGAGATATACTGTCCGATGTATCTGCCGCACAAGGCCTGTGAGGCATACGCCCTTAGCACAGCGCCGGAGGATGCCAAACCGCTCATACAGTGCGAGTATGCCCACGCGATGGGAAACTCCGGCGGCGGATTCAAGGAATATTGGGAACTCATAAGGAAATACCCTAAGTATCAGGGAGGCTTCATCTGGGATTTCGTGGACCAGGGACTCCGCAAGAAAAATGCTGACGGCGTAGAATATTTCTCATACGCAGGAGACTACAACGACTACGACAGCAATCTGGACAAGAACTTCAACAGCAACGGTCTGATCAGCCCTGACAGAGTTCCTAACCCGCATATGTATGAGACGGGCTACTATTATCAGAACATCTGGGCCACGCCTGCCGACCTGTCAAAGGGTCTGGTCAATGTTTACAACGAGTATTTCTTCCGTGACCTTTCCGCCTACAGGCTTGACTGGGCCCTGATTGTGGACGGCAGACAGGTGCAGGACGGAAGCATCGACAAGATAGATGCCGCCCCTGGAGAGACTGTCCAGGTGGAGATTCCTTTTGACAGGAACATTGCCGCAGACAATGCCGCAGAAGTGTTCCTCAACATCGAATTCGCCCTGAAGGATGCTGAGCCGCTGATGGAGGCGGGACAGGTCGTGGCATACAACCAGTTGGCAATCAACGAGAAGGGCGCAAAGATGGATATGCCTTCGTCAGACAAGGGCAAACTCAAGGTCAACAGGACCGGGGACGCCGTCACCGTCAGCGGTGCAGGTGTGGAACTTGTGTTTGACACAACGGACGGATTCATTAGGAAATATACCGCAGGAGGACGAGAGATCCTTGACGGTGAAGACGGACTTCTCAAGCCGAATTTCTGGAGGGCCGTGACTGACAACGACTTCGGCGCAGGGCTTCAGAAGAAACTCGGCGTATGGAGGAATCCGTCTATGAAACTCACCTCTTTGGAGGCCGAGCCGGTCAAGGCAAAGGGCAAAGAGGCTGCGGCATCTCCAAAGGCAAGAGTCAAAGCGACCTACAGTATGCCTGAGGTCCAGGCCATCCTTACGATGAGTTACGGCATATATGCAGACGGCAGCCTTGAAGTTACTGAGGAGATGAAGACCGACAGCAGCGTGAAAGTGCCTGACCTTCTTCGTTTCGGTGTTGTGATGACTCTTCCTAAAGAGATGAATGTCAGCACCTTCTATGGAAGGGGACCTGTTGAGAACTACTCCGACAGGAAAGTGTCACAGAATGTGGGCATCTACACCCAGACCACCGGGGAACAGTTCTATCCTTACATCAGGCCTCAGGAGACAGGGACCAAGTCCGACATCAGATGGTGGCGGCAGGAGAACGCTTCAGGAGAAGGCTTTGCAGTCACATCAGACAGGCTTTTCAGTGCGTCAGCCCTTGACTACACGATTGAATCCCTTGACGAGAATCCTGAAGGGAAAGGACAGAGGCACAGCCCTGAGGTAATCAAATCGGATTATGTCAACCTCTGCCTTGACCTTGAGCAGGCTGGTCTCGGCGGTGTCGACAGTTGGAGCCA
>JBJEJS010000121.1:0-3288 GCA_051878235.1 Candidatus Cryptobacteroides sp. | reverse complement strand
TAACAGATAACAATATTCTTGCGAAACTTGAGAATATGATAGACTACATCAGAGGAGAAATCGCCGAACTGAATCCTACCGAAGTGACCGTAGAATGTCACGGAATAGGCTACAGGATTCTTATTTCCCTACAGACCTTTTCAGCCCTCGAAAGGCAGAAGGAGACTAAAATATATATCCACCATTATCTCCGTGAAGATGAGGAACTGTATTACGGATTCAGCGCGAAAGACGAGAGGGAACTGTTCAGGCTCCTAATAGGAGTGTCCGGAATCGGGGCATCAACAGCAAGGATGATGTTGTCTTCCCTGTCCTCTGAAGAAATAAGGAATGCCATAATCGCCGAGGACATAAACAGGATAAAGAGCATAAAAGGCATAGGGACCAAGAGCGCCCAAAGACTGATAATCGAACTGAAAGACAAGATTGTCAAAGGGGCTGGATGTGACACAGGGACACTCCTGCAAAGTGCGGACAGCGGCATTGCGGAAGAAGCCACCACCGCCCTGGTCCTCCTTGGATTCACAAAGGCAAATGTCACAAAAGCGGTCAATGCAGTGCTCAAAGAAAATCCTTCAGCAAGCATAGAGACCATCATAAAGGCATCCCTAAAGAGACTATAGGTATTTTCAAAATAAGGTGTTCCACGTGGAACACCTTATCTATTTTTATTATCACAGTATTTATCTGCCAAAATAAACCAACAGAACGGATATGTCGGCAGGAGAGACTCCCGATATTCTTGAAGCCTGTGCAATCGTGCGTGGAGCATATTTCTTCAACTTCTGACGGCACTCTATAGACAGACTGTTGACACGGTCAAAATCAAAATCGGCAGGAATCGTGAGATTTTCGAGTCTCTGCATTTTCTCAGCCAAGCGCTGTTCCCTTTCAATATACCCGCTATATTTCAGTCTGATTTCAACAGACTCCTGTATTTCTTCCCATAAATAGGAATCATATTCCTCAGGTGAAAGACCATATTTATTTAATGTTCCATGTGGAACATTTTTCAATATTTCATTCAATGACACCTGCGGTCTGCTGACAAGGTCGGAGATTTTCTTGCGAGAATAGAGCGGGGCAGTCCCCACACTCTCAAGATATGAGTTAACGGACGCTGGCGTCGCTCTCATCTCTGAGCACATCGCAGACAGTTTTTCAACTAATTCATATTTCCTTATTACCTGGTTGTATCTTTCCCGGGTGGCAAGACCCAATTCATACGACAAAGGAGTGAGACGCAAATCAGCATCATCCTGACGAAGAAGAATTCTATATTCAGCCCTTGAAGTGAACATCCTGTAAGGCTCATCGACTCCTTTTGTAATGAGGTCATCTATGAGGACTCCGATATAAGCCTGATCCCTTCCGAGAACGAAACCATCCTTTCCAGAAGATTTGAGATGGGCATTGATACCTGCCATCAGACCCTGGGCGGCAGCCTCCTCGTAACCAGTGGTCCCGTTCACCTGACCTGCAAGGAAAAGTCCTTCGACAACCTTGGACTCAAGTGTAGGATGCAACTGTGTCGGATCAAAATAATCATATTCGACAGCATAGGCGGGACGGAAGATCCTGACATTCTCCAGGCCTTCAATAGCGTGAAGGGCATCCAACTGGACTTTCAAAGGAAGAGATGAGGAGAAACCCTGAAGATAGTATTCATTCGTTTCCCTCCCCTCAGGCTCAAGGAACAACTGATGGGAATCCTTGTCGGCGAAAGTCCTCAACTTGTCTTCTATGCTCGGACAGTAGCGCGGTCCTATTCCTGTGATCAGGCCTGTGAAAAGTGGAGAATCAGAAAATCCGCCTCTCAGGATTTCGTGAACTCTGGTGTTTGTGTGGACAACATAACAAGGCATCTGCCTTCCCTCTCCCTGCACCGTCGAGGGTACAGGAAGATAAGAGAATCTTCTCGGGGACTCGTCACCTGTCTGGACAGGGAGTCCCGACACATCGACCGATGAAATGTCAATCCTCGGAGGAGTACCTGTCTTCATCCTTCCTGTCCTCACTCCCCTTTCGACAAGTTGTCCGGTCAGACCATAGGAAGACAGTTCACCGATCCTCCCTCCTGTGAAAGTGGTCCTCCCGATGAAAAGCCGTCCGTCGAGAAAGGTCCCTGCAGTCAAAACAACCGTCTGAGATTTGAATGTAGCGCCGGTAGTCGTACATACCCCCGAAATTTTTGAGCCATCGAAAAGAAAAGAGGTCACAGAATCTTGGTAAACCTCTAATTTACAAGTAGTTTCGATGATTTTTCGCCAGTACAGGGAAAACTGCATTTTGTCACACTGTGCACGTGGACTCCACATAGCGGGACCCTTTGAACGGTTGAGCATACGGAACTGGAGGGTCGAGGCATCCGTGACAACTCCCGTGCATCCTCCGAGTGCGTCAATCTCCCGGACGATCTGACCCTTGGCAATTCCGCCGACTGCAGGGTTGCAGGACATCTGCGCAAAGCGGGCCATATCCATTGTGACAAGCAGCACCGAAGACCCCATACGCGCAGCCGCGACCGCAGCCTCACATCCGGCGTGTCCCCCTCCGACAACTATTACATCATATATTTTATCCATATACGAAAAGAATCAAAACGGAATCACATCAGTTCGCGCAGGGAAAGATAGTAGTCCTCCTTGGAGCGCATCTGCCTGATGTCCTCCTCCGTGTGGTCGTCGTAGCCTATCAGATGCAGGATTCCGTGGACGATGACCCTGTTCAACTCTTCATTGAACGGAGTGCCGTACTCGATTGAATTTTCCCTGACGGAATCAATGCTGATGAACAGGTCACCCGAGATCCTGCTCCCCTCACAATAATCGAATGTGATTATGTCAGTGAAGTAATCGTGTCCGAGAAACCTCTGGTTGATGTCGAGGATGTAATTGTCGGAGCAAAAAATCAGGGATATATTTCCAAGCCTGCGTATCTCGCTCTCGGCAACCGTCCTGAGCCACCTGTTGTTCAATGCCTTTCCCTTGAAAACAAAATCTGTGTCCTCAAAAAAATATGAAATCATATTCAACGAATTAGACCACAAAAATAATCTATTAAACAAAAAATTTGAAATAAAAATTATTATTTCTAACTTTACCGGATAAAAGCGAGTATTATATAACAGATAATTATAAACTTGCAGAACTTGAGTTAATGACGAATATCTAAAATATTGAAATATATGGAAGTCAAAAAGTCAGCAAAGGCGAGTCTTGAAAACAAGAAACTCCTTTTTCTTGAAATTGGACTCTGCATTTCTCTCGGAATCGTGCTCTTTGCATT
>JBJEJS010000120.1:0-3293 GCA_051878235.1 Candidatus Cryptobacteroides sp. | reverse complement strand
GTATATGTTTTAATATACCTTATATATAACATATATATTATATATTTTATATAACCCATATACCTTTATATATAACAATATTCCATTATGGCAGAAGAGACTTTCGCCTCCCTCGGAAGAGTCGGGGCAATTGCGGAACTTTACAAGGGGACTCCTTACAAACCGTTTGAGAGCAGTTGGTTCGAGACAGAGGGGAAATGCTATGTAGGGGCTCATTCGAGGACATTCATCGAGGGGATTGATTTTGATTTGACATATTTCCCGCTGAAGCATCTCGGCTACAAATGCGCGGTCGCCGTCACGGGGGAACTCTATGCGGAATTTTCCCGTCCGAGGACTCTTGACATAAGGCTCTGCATCTCAGCCAAACTGGATTTCGCCCAGACGAGGGAGATTTGGGAGGGCATAGTGGCTGCGGCAAAGGAGCACGGCTACAGGCAGGTGAGCCTTGACCTGTCCCCTTCCGCCAACGGTCTGGCAATCAGTGTGTCAGCCACGGGGGAGACTTCCCTACTGAACGGAAAGAGGAGGCCTGCGGCAAAGAGTATGGACCTGATTTGCGTGTCGGACAACCTCGGGGCGGCATATTTCGGGCAGGCGATTCTCGAGAGGGAGAAGAAGAAGTTCGACAGGACGGGAGACGACCTCAGCCAGCCGAAACTGGATGACTACAAGAATTTCATAGGGGCTTATCTGAAACCGTCCGTTCCGACAGCCATCATTTCGCAGATGGAGGATGCGGGGATAATCCCGTCATTCGGATATTTCATCACCAGAGGGCTTTCCGATGCCGTGAAAAGGCTCGTCAGGGACAGCGGGCTCGGGGCAAAAATCTATGTGGAGAGGATTCCTTTCGCAGGCAGGTCCTTCGACTTGGGGAAGGAACTGGACATCGACCCTGTCTCGGCGGCCCTCAACGGAGGTGACGACTTCAGGCTGCTTTTCACAATCCCAATCGGCAGCCACGACAAGTTCCGCCACGATTTCCAGACATTCGACATCATAGGCCATCTTGCAAAACCTGATGTGGGAGCGGTCCTCGTCACTCCTGACGGGGTTGAACTTCCTCTGCGGGCACAGGGATGGAAATAAGGAATGGCGGGGAGAACTCCTATCGGTATTTCTTCTCCTCGTCCAGCATTCCGAGGTAGGAGGTGTAGCGTTCGACGCTGATGGACCCGTCCTCGACGGCGGCCTTTACGGCGCAGCCTGGCTCGTGGGTGTGGGTGCAGGGCGTGAAGCGGCAGTTCCCGCAGACGCGGAGCATTTCAGGAAAGTAGGTGGCAATCTCATCCGTGTCCACATCCACAAGACCGAAGCCCCGGATGCCAGGGGTGTCGATTATGAATCCCCCGCAGGCAGGACGGTACATCTCGTAGAAAGTGGTGGTGTGGCGGCCCTGGAGATGGGCTGCGGAGATGTTCCCGACTTTTGGCTCCAGGGCGGGGTCGAGAGCCTTTATCAATGAGGACTTCCCAACTCCTGAGACTCCTGAGAACAGGGACACGCGGGAACTTTCCCCCGCAGGAGACTCGCCCCTGACCAGATCCCTCAACTGTCCGACTCCCTCCCCTGTTTTCGCTGACACGGCAAGGACCCTGTAGCCTGCCCCCTCATATATCCTCCTGAAAGACTCAAGGCTTTCCTCATATCCTCCGTAGAGGTCGCATTTGTTCAGGACTATCACGGCAGGGACCCCGTAGGCCTCGCAACTGACCAGAAGACGGTCGAGGAACGGGAGTTTGACCTCAGGAAAGTCAAGGGTGACGACTATGAATGCGGTGTCCACATTGGCGGCTATGATGTGGGACTGGCGGGAGAGGTTGGTGGATTTCCTTATGACATAATTGGAGCGCGGGAGCACCTTTGTTATGACGGCCGTCCCGTCATCCCCGACCGCATACTCGACCCTGTCCCCCACCGCAACCGGATTGGTGGAGGAATCCCCTCCCAGACGCATACGCCCCCTGAGGACTGCGGGAAAGAGGTCCCACTCAGGCAGGGCGGACAGGAGGTAGTGGCTGCCGGTATGTTTGACTACGGTCGCGGTCATGACTCAAGTTTCGGAAGTTTGGAATTTGCCGTGCGGAGCGACAGATTATTTCACAAAGTGCAAATATAAATAAATTTAGTGTTATATTTGCTTTCAGCTTAAACCATATATTATGATCAACGAGACACAGATTGAGGAGACTCTGGACAAGATGTTCGGGGAACTTGAGTTCACACAGGAGCCGGCGGGACTGTATGACCCGTTGAGGTATATGATTTCGATAGGGGGCAAGAGGATACGCCCGAGGCTGTGCCTCACTTCATACGCCCTGTTCAAGGACAGTTTCACGGACGAGATTCTTGAGCCTGCCGCAGCATTGGAGATTTTCCACAGTTTCACCCTTCTGCACGACGACATTATGGACAATGCGGACCTGAGGCGGGGGATGCCGACAGTCTGGAAGAAATGGGACGCGAACACGGCCATCCTTTCCGGGGATGTGATGTCAATCGACAGTTGGAGAAGAATGGCGAAGGCTCCCGCGGGTGTCCTGCCGCAGGTGCTTGACCTTTTCACCACTACAGCGGCACAGGTCTGCGAGGGCCAGCAATACGATATGGACTTCGAGAGGGGCAAGGAGATTCCGATGGAGGAATATATGGAGATGATCGGGCTGAAGACGGCCGTCCTGATTGCCTGCTCGGCGAAGATGGGCGCCCTGATTGCCGGGCAGAATCCGCTCATCTGCGATTATATGTACAAGTTCGGCTATTCCCTCGGGCTTGCCTTCCAGATTGCCGACGACTATCTCGACACCTTCGGAGACCCGAAAGTCTTCGGAAAGAATCTCGGAGGGGACATCGCCAACAACAAGAAGACCTGGCTGCTTGTGCGCGCCCTTGAGAAGAGCGGCGAGATGGAGAAGTCCGGGGTAATCGATGCCGCGCACGGAAAGGCGGCGCTGCTCAGGGCGATGGAAACGACCTCAGACCCGCAGGCCAAGTTCGCGAAAGTCAAGGAAATCTACGAGCACATCGGGATTGACGAGGATGCGAAATATGAAATAATAAAACTTCACGCGCAGGCGATGGACTATGCGGGGATGCTCGGTCTGGGAAAAATCAAATATGAACTGCTGCACCGTTACGCCGACAGGCTCATCGGAAGGACTAAATGACGCGGCAGAGGATTCAGGCATATCTGCAAATGGACAGGAAGACTTTGGAAATAATGGCTCCCGCAGGCAATTTCGAATGTCTGACGGCAGCGATACAGGGAGGGGCGGATTCGGTTTATTTCG
>JBJEJS010000119.1:0-16941 GCA_051878235.1 Candidatus Cryptobacteroides sp. | reverse complement strand
TTGACCCCGTAGAGCCCAGTATCGCGATTCTTCTCTTGTTTTCCATATCAGAAACTGATGTATTTTGTGGCGTCCACCGCCTCGCCCTTGTACCACAGTTCAAAATGAAGGTGTTCCCCGGTGCTGAGATTGCCGGTGTTCCCGACAAGGGCTATAGGAGTGCCTGCCTTGACCTTGTCCCCTGTGGTCTTGAGAAGTTTCATATTGTGCTTGTAGATGGACACGATGTCGTTCTCGTGCTGGATCTGGATGGTGTAGCCATAGTCCTCGTTCCACCCCGCGAAGATGACTGTGCCGTCCAGGACAGACATCACGACGGAATTCGCAGGAGCGGTTATGTCGATGTAAGGATGGATGACCTTGTCATATCCCTGCGAGATGACCCCTTTCAGAGGAGGGAAGAAGTGCATCCCCTCAATAGGCAGGTTCCTGCGCTTCTTCTCCGAAACCGAGAACTTCTCCTGCGAGATGACATTGTTCCTGAGGATGGAATCCTGCCTTGACAGTTCGGACCTCGACTTGTCCGTCCCCGTCCCCGAGTTTCTCAGGAGGCTGTCCAGTTTCAGTGGCTGCTCCCCGTCAAACACCCTCCGCAGGTTCTCCGAGTAAAGTTCCCACCTGGAAATCACCCTCTCAAGGGAATCCACCTTGATGGCCGTCTGCACCGCAGCCTGCTTGGAACGGCTGTCAGGATAGCCTGGAATGCTCTTTCTGATTGGGGTGAACGCTATGAGGCAATATATCAGGACGATGAACGCCACCACCGACGAGACGACGGTCACCCAGAACTCGGCCTTCTTGAAACTGAAGACCCATAACTGCTTGTGATTGTGGTTGTCGACAATGACAAGACGGTAATCGTCAACTTTCTGTTCCTTATTTTGTTTCCCCATAAATAAATATTCTTAAATTTGCATCCCAATGTTGTTTTATGGACAGGATAATCGGCATAGATTATGGAAGAAAACGGGTGGGTGTCGCAGTGACTGACCCGCTCTGCATCTTCGCGTCCGCCTTGGATACAGTACATTCTGCAAAGATAATAGATTATCTGAAAAAATACGCCTCAAATGAGAATGTAGTCCGATTTGTGGTCGGTTATCCGATGAATATGAACGGGATGCCCTCCGAGGCCGCAAAGGATGTGGATGTCTTTCTGAAGCACCTTGCGAAGGCTTTTCCCGATGTCCCCGTCACCCTTGAGGACGAGCGCTTCACCTCCGTCCTCGCGCACAGGGCGATGATAGACGGCGGTATGTCAAAGAAGGACAGGATGAACAAGGAGTCGGTCGACAAGATCAGCGCCGCCATCATCCTCCAGTCCTTCCTCGACCGTCGCGAGCCTCCGAAATAAGGTATATGAAATATAAAATATATAACATATATAAATTAGAACATATAAGATATATAAAATATAAGTAAATATAAATCAAATATATACAATAAATGAAATTACCAATCTACATATACGGTTCCCAGGTCCTGCGGGACCCCTCAAAAGAGGCGGACCTGAGCGACAGGGAGACTTTGAAGACGCTTGTCGAGAATATGAAGGAGACACTCAAAGATGCTGACGGATGCGGACTTGCGGCTCCACAGGTCGGAGTTGGCCTGAGGGTGCTGATTGTTGACGGCACGGGTATGGCTGATGTGTATGACTACCTCAAGGACTTCAAGAGGACTATGATAAACCCTGTGGTCCTGGAGGAGAGCAGCGAGATAAGGGAATACTCCGAAGGCTGCCTCAGCGTGCCCGGGATATATGCCGACGTGAAAAGACCCGCGAAAATCAAGGTCGAATACTACGACGAGGACTTCAACAAGGTGACCGAGGAACTTGACAAGTTCGCCTGCCGTATGGTCCAGCACGAACTTGACCACCTCGACGGGAATCTTTTCGTGGACCGCGTGGCCCCCATCCGCCGCAAGATGATTGCCAAGAAACTCACCAACATCGCCAAAGGCAAGGTCGGAGCGCATTACAAGACCAAGCAGTAGGATTAATGTGAACACTACGCAATTCCTATGAATATAGCATTCATCCACACAATATTCCCCGGAGGAGGAGCGGAAAGAATCAGCAGGGACATTGCAGAGAGTGTCAATACAATATTTTCCGGGAAATACAACTTTTTCATTTTCGCACAACGGATTGTTGAGGAGGCCCTGACAGAAGACTACAAAACTCCGTTCAAAGCCATTGAGACCTACCCCATAGGCCATTCTGAGACAAAAGCAATCGAGGATCTTGTAAAAAAGCACGGCATTGACATCATCGTGCTGATTTCAAGAAGGATATATGACATCAAAGGTTTCAGGAAACGCTGCGGATGCAAAGTGGTGTTCGCCAATCACGGAGAACCGTTCCATCTCAGATATGAACTGGCACTGAACAGACGGCACAACCGGTTCAAGGACCTGATGTGGAAAATCTACAGGAGAAGACTGTACGAAGATTGGGGCTATGCTTTTTACAGGGCCAGAAGAAGTTGCATCCGGGACTATGAAAACTGCGACAGATATGTCATCCTCTGCAGGGAGTACAAGGACATACTATGCAGAGAGTTGTCCCTGACACCCGGGAAAGACCATATTTCAGTGATCAACAATCCGGAGCGTGAGGTCAATGATGTCTGCTTCGACAAAGATGACATCATCCTGTTCTCCGGCCGTCTCGAACAGTTCTCGAAGCGCGTTGACAGATTGCTGAGGATTTGGGAAAAGGTCGTGGCCGACCTGCCGGGATGGAGGCTGTTGATAGCGGGAGAGGGTGCTGACGGAGAGATGCTCCGGGGCATGGCCCGGGAAATGGGATTGGAGAGAATCGAGTTCCTTGGCTATCAGTCAGATATGACGGAACTTTACAGGAAGGCATCCATACTCTGCCTCACTTCACAGTCAGAAGGATGGGGACTGTGCCTGACCGAGGCACAGGCAAACGGGGTGATTCCGATTGCTTTCGGATGTACCGGAGGCATCAGGGAGATTCTGAGTCCTGACGGGGTCAACGGATTCATTGTCACTCCTTTCGACGAGGATGAATATGCCGCCGTACTCAAAAGGCTAGCGACGATGGACGAAAAGGAGAGAGCAGTACTGAGACACAACGCAGTCAGCAAGGCCAAACAGTTCTCACCGGGCGAAACCGCAAAAAAATGGGCAGGATTGTTTTCGGAACTAATATGATTCAGCAAACTTACAACAAAACTCTCATAATATGATGCACTCATTCAAAAGATGGTTCATCCCGGAACTTAAAAAAATATTTTTTTTGAAACAATCCAAAGTCAAGGACTACAAACAGGTCCCGATAATCATAAACAACTTCAACCGCTACGACAAACTTCTAATCCTTCTGGACGGGCTTGAGAAAAGGGGGTACCGCAATATCTGGATAATTGACAACGCCTCCACCTATCCCCCGCTTCTGGAGTGGTACAGGACCTGCCCGTACAAAGTGATTCTCCTTCACGAGAATGTCGGGCACATTTCCATTTTTAAGACCGGCCTGTTCAAGGTTTTCAGGAGTTCCTATTATGCATACACCGATTCTGACCTCGAAATCAGCGAGGAATGCCCGGACGACTTTATGGAGAAGTTCATCACCCTTCTCAAAAAGCATCCGAGGGCGGTCAAAGCCGGATTTGCCTTGAGACTTGACGACCTGCCTGACCACTATGACAAAAAGAAGGAAGTCGTGGAATGGGAAAGCCAGTTCTGGGAAAAAGAAGTGGAACCTGGAGTTTACAATGCACCCATCGACACGACATTCGCTGTTTACAAACCTTGGTTCAAGGGAGGACTTGTCGAATTCAGCGACCTGCATTTCCGAGTCGGACCGCCCTATACGATGAGGCATCTACCTTGGTATATGGACAGCAGGAACCCGACAGGGGAAGACCTTTATTACCTTTCAAGAATCAGCACAAGCACACACTGGTCTGAAAAGGACAAGAAGACAAATTAATTCCGAAAACGAGGTTTTTATTAATGTGATTCTATAGGAAAACGCACCTTTTATGACGAAGACCCATGAATATTTAGCGTCCAAGCCGAGATACTAAATATTGGACGGACTGAGGGGAGTCGCTGCTGTGGTCATCGTGTTCTTCCACCTCCCTGTCCGCCGCTTCCTTACGGAGAAATGGCTTAAGCGAAGTTAGAACATTCGGAATCTCCCTTCTCCGTAGAAGAAAATCCAATGTTTTCCACTTACCGTACAAGCCGGTATCCCAAAGCGACGAGTGCTATGCCGGCAAGCACACTCAACGCGACATATCCGGCAAAACTCCAGAAATTACCGGTCTGGAGCATCATCAGGGCTTCTTTGGAGAAAGTCGAGAATGTCGTGAATCCACCGCAGAATCCGGCCATCAGGAACAGGGCCCAGTTGCCGCTTCCGTTTACGTCACGGCTGAAATAAGCCCAAAGCATTCCTATCAGGAAACAACCGAGAAGATTCGCGGCAATCGTGGCCCAAGGAAAGCCTTTGCCAAAATTCTTCAGCAGCAATGAAACCATATATCTGGATGCCCCTCCCAGAAAACTGCCTGTCCCGACTATCAGGATATTTCTAACAACATTTATCATATTCAACACTTAAGGAAACCGGTTGTCCTGTGAGTATTGCCCACGGCAATGGGAAACCCGTCGTTGCCACTGATGCGCCTCATTGGGATTGAGGAGGAATTCCAAGGGTCAGATCCGGCGGACTTCCTCGACGCCTTTGATGGAGGAGATGCCGGCGATTGTGTCGGAAAGTTCGGTGGCGGAGTGGACTGAGAAACTGATGTCACAGGAGACGACCTCATCCTGGTTGTATGTGGTGAGGCTTGTCATTGACAGTTTCCTGCCCTCGGTGATGCACTCTATGATGTCGGAAAGCAGATGATAGCGGTCCACGCAGACCACCTGTATGCGTACCGGATAAAGAATCGAATCGTCAGGGAAGAAATCATCCACAGCGACTATCGTGTGCCCTTTCTCCGATGCCATACGGATGGCGTGCGGACAGTTCCTCGAATGGATGGTGATTGAGCCCTGGGCATCGGAGAAACCGATGATTTCGCTGCCCGGCATCGGATTGCAATGAGGACAAAGGATGTATTTGAGTTTCGGCTGGCGGTTCAGATAGGCCTGGATGTTCTTTTTCGCCTTGTACGACACTACGACATCCAACCAGTCAGTCTTCGGACGGACATTCTCGTCCGTGACAATCTCCACGCAGTCCGCCCTTTTCAGACAGGACTTGACCGATGCGAGACGCCCGTTGATTCTGGCGTATTTCGCGTGCATCCCGACCGCCGTGTGGATGGCGTAGGCGAAATCGAGGGCGGAGGCTCCTTTAGGGAGGGTGACAGGCTTGCTGTCAAGGGTATATACGACAATGTCCTCATTATAGAGGGAATCGTGGATGCCCGGCATAAGGGTCTCCCTGTCCTCGGAAAGTTCCTTCAGGACAGAGGTCAGCCTCTTGAGCCACTGTTCCTTGCCCTCAACCACACATCCGAAATATGACTGCTCGCGCATCGAGTCGGAACCGATGTGGAATTCTTCGATGCCACCGAAAGGATTCAGCATACGGAAATGCACTGACCTGTACCCGTTGGCTTTCGGCTGTGCCATATAGTTGACGAAACTTCCTGTCTGCTCTCGGTACGCCCCCGCAAGAATCGAATATATCCTCAGGACCACATACTGTTCAGTGAGGTCCTGCCCTGTCGCGGACTCAGCCTCGTGGATGTTGAAGACGGCACGGATATAATGCTTGAACGGCACGTGATAGAAGTCGCAACTCCTCTCCTGCATCTCCCTCCAGATACTGAACGGCTTGCGGTAGCGGATGTCCCAATGCACAGCCCCGTCGAACTCCCTGCCGACAGTCTCGGAGGCATCCTTCATAAACGATTCGACAGAATTGCGTGTGCGTTCCCTGTCCTCCTCCAAAGCCTTCACCAGGAAATCATATTCGGACGGATTCAGGAATTTGAAGGCAAGGTTCTCCAGTTCCGATTTCACATTGTAAAGTCCGAGCCTTCCGGCGAGAGGGGCGAAGAAGAACTGGGTCTCGGAGGCGATTTTCCACTGTTTCTGCGGACGCAGGCCCGCAAGTGTGCGCATATTGTGCAGGCGGTCTGAAAGTTTGAGTATCAGCACCCTGATGTCGTCGTGCACCGAGCCGAGGATATGCTGGAAATTGTCCACCTGCGCCTTGTTGGGCTTGGTGACGGACCCCACAAGAAACGCGACATCCTCCCCGAAACGGTCTTTTATGTCCTCAATGGTATATGGGGTGTCCTCGACCACATCGTGAAGCAGGGCGGCACAGATAATCGCCACATCCTTCTGGCGCATCTCAGTCACCACCACAAGGGCGACGGCAAGAGGATGAAGGATATATGGAAGTCCGCTGCTCCTCTTCTGCGGACGGTGCGCCTCCTCGGCAAGCAGATAGGCTTTCTCAATAAAATCAGTTTCCGCCTTCCCGAAGGATGCGGGCAGCGCACGGAAAAGTTCATCGTGCGACTGGCGGACCATAGTATCGTAATCCATAAATGCGCGGTTAGAAACAATCTTTCAAATTTAGTGAATATTTTTTACCGCACAATGGAATCCCTCAAAAAGAGAACCTGTTATATGGGTGCGTCATTTTTTCGGATAGGAATAGACGGCGTCATCCACAGGAGGGTTCACGGCGAAGGAGGACATCTCATATATGTTCCTTATGCCGTTGGGCTCGACAAGTTCCATCTTTGTGAGGGTCGAGGCCGCGGCATCGTAAAGAAGTATTATGGACGAATATCCTTTGGCCACCTTTTTCCTTGCGGTGATGGTGACCCGGATTGAGCCTTTGAGGCTTTCAGTCTTGACATCGGCGTCATTCTCCTCTGCCAGTTCCTCTATCTCACCCCTGACGCAATGCAGAAGGGTCGCGCTCAGGCTTCCCATCAGGGCGTTCTTCTTCGTGTCATACAGATGGGCGGTCTTTCCCTTTGACATATAGAGGTCTGCGCCGTCGATGATGAAAAGGTCGCCCTCGGGATTGTCATATATCATCGACATCCTGTCAGGAGCGGAGAAATACAGTTTGCCTCCGGAGGTGATCTCCTTGCCTGAGACAAGGACTTTCGCCTGAGCGAATGTGGCTGTCAGGGTCTTGAACTGCTGACATTTGGTTTTCACCGCATTGAGGGTCTGGTCATTCCCTGCGTTGGCCACTGAGACGCTCAATGCGAGCATTATTGTCATTATTATCTTTTTCATTTTCTTTTGGCGTTAGATACCCGGTCGCTGCCGGGTATGACGGTTATAGACTTTGATACCTAAGAACTTGAAAAATGGCGAGTTCAAGGCGGAGGTTGAAGTCAAATACCGCAGCAACCTTTTGGTTGTGAGGATTTTGACAAGACCGACAACGCAGAAATCGCCTTTTTTCAAGTTCTTAAGAGTACAGGCCTCCGTTGATGGAAACACATTCTCCAGTGATGTAACCCGCCTCACGTGAGGCAAGAAATCCCACCAAAGCGGCAACCTCCTCAGGCTCTCCGAAACGGTTCATTGGAATTGTCTTCTTGAGTTCAGCCTCATCCAACCCCTCAACCATATCAGTCTTGACAAATCCAGGGGCGACCGCATTGACAGTCACGCCTTTACGGCCTACCTCCTGGGCAAGGGCCTTTGTCGCGCCTATCAGACCTCCCTTAGCCGCAGAATAGTTGCACTGTCCAGGAAGACCCTTCAGACCTGAAAGGGAAGCCATATTTATGATCCTGCCGTATTTCTTCACGAGCATTGGCTTGAGAAGAGGACGGGTGACATTGTAAAAGGCGTCAAGACCTGTCCCGAGCACCTTATGCCAGTCCTCCTCCTCCATCCAGAGCAGAAGATTGTCCCTCCTGATTCCTGCGTTGTTGACAAGGACTTCGATATACTCCCCCGGATGCGCGTCCTGCCAACCCTCTATTGCCGCGACTGTGGCGGCATTGTCGCTCACATCGAATTTCAGGAGTTCGGCCTCCACGCCGACCTCCCTCACAAGGGCGGCAGTCTGCTCCGCCTGGGCATCATTCGAGACATAGTTTATGACCACATTATATCCCATTTTTGCAAGGCGCACACATACCGCCCTGCCGATTCCACGGCTTCCGCCGGTCACCATAGCGTATTTTCCCATAACTTATATATATTTCCTTATATTCCTTTATATTATATATTTATATATACAAAACCATATATATTTTATATACATTAAATCATATATGCCTTACCTTCAACATATCATTCTTTTCCGACCCCCGTGTCACGGACGACCGCGTCCATACCGAGGATTGACGCGCAGGTGAACAGGGAGGTCATCGAGACCCCGAGGACACCGTGAAGATTGAGGCTCTGCCCCGTCAGAAGGAGATTTTCGACAGGCGTGCGCGGAGTAAGCACAGTGGTCATCGGGCTTCTCCAGTCTTTCCTCACCCCGTATGCCGAGCCATCAGGCTGACAGACATAATGGTGATAGGTCAGCGGGGAACTTGTGTAAATCCTGTCAACCGCAGGACGGAGCCCCGGAAGCCTGCGCCCGACAAGCTCAAGGCAAGCCTCAGTCTTGGCCGCCTTGAACTGCACATAATCCTCGCCACGGTGGCCCATCCTCTTGTCCGACCATCGTGCGACCTCATCCCACCTCATCGGGGTCAGGAGATCGACATTGATGGCGCAGTCCGAATCGTCGTAAGGCACGGACCAGTTCACAAGCACGCTCTCAGTGCGCTCGGTGACGGGATGCCACAGGTCAGCATCAGGGCGGTGTATGAACAGGTTACGGTTCTCGTATTTCATCATACCAGGCTTCAGCCTGATGTTCGCGGTGAACATTCCCCAGGTGTTCTCCAGTCTTCCGATGCGCTCGCGGTAGATTTTCCTCAGCCCGTTGTCAACAAGGGACATTGTCAGGGCAGGATGCAGGCTTGAGACCACCCAGTCCGCCTCAAGGCGTTCACCTCCGTTTACGACCACGGCACTTACGCGGGAATCCTTAACCTCGATTGAGGTCACGGCGGAATCCGTCAGGACCTTTCCTCCCATCGACCTGATGCTCCCGACAAGGGAGTCCGTGACAAGCGAGCCTCCTCCCTGAAGCCTCCACGCACTATGTATGAACGAGTTGTTGATTTGCGCGAAGACATAAAGCGGAAGGGATTCCGCATTGAGTTCCATCTTGAGGGATGTCCCTGAAAGGACTTTCCTCAGGAGAGGGTCGGAGATGGTCCCGCAGAGGAAATCGTGGGCGGAACGGGCGAAAAGCGACTCCGAGTAGAAGCCGCCCGCATCCCTCGGGGAAAGGCTGTCGAAAATGTGGTCCCCGACATTCTTCAGGAAAGACACATATTCTTTGAGTTCCTTCCTCTGGTGGGGAAACCTCTGGGCAAGGGCCTCAACGAAATTGTCGTGCCCTGTTGCAAACCGGAAGGACTCGTCCCCGATGACGACCTCGTCAAAACATTCCTTGTCGAGCTGCTTCCAAGGCAGGTCCAGAAGGTTGAAATAGCGGAAGAGAGGATGGAGCGGACCGCCCTCGTCAAGCCCCCCGACATAATGGAAGCCTGTGTCGAACAGTGCCCTGCCCCTGACGAAGGTCTGGAGACAGCCTCCCGTCTGGCCGTCCTGCTCCAGAACGGTCACATCAAAACCGTTCTTGGCCAGGATGTAGCCACATTCAAGACCGCCCAGGCCCGCGCCTATGATTATCACCTTATCTGCTTCCATCATTTTCGGATTTGCCGTCCTGCGGCAGTGTGTCCGTCGGCTTCCCGCCACCGAAACGGCGGCTGTAATATCTTATCCTCATCAGTTGCCTGAACAGGAACGGCTGGAGGGCATAGGTTATGAGGATGGTCGCGCTCATACCCACCAGGGTGCTCACTCCGATGGACTTGATTGCAGGATGCACCGCAAACAGGAGGGATGTCACGACCACTATCAGCACGAAAGCCGAGAAGAGGATGGCTGTCTTGTGCTCGGTGAGCAGGCGGTCATCCTTCCCTGAGGCGCGCGCAAGGAGGCCCTTCATCACAAATATGCTGTAGTCCACCCCGATTCCGAAGATGAAGGTGGCGATGATGATGTTTATAAGATTGAACTCCAGGCCGAATATGCCCATAACACCCTTCACCACAAACCAACTCAGGCCCATCGGCACAAAGGCTATCACGGCAAGGGCTATGCTGCGGAATGAGAGCAAAAGGACAATCAGCACGAAAATCATCGAGATGTTCAGAATCACATTGAAATCGTCGTTGAGCACCCTGACCATATCGCTTGTGTAATAGAACGGATCGATGACCACAGCCCCCGGACAGGAGGCCACAGCGTCATTGACCGTCTTTTTCAGTTCCTCAGGCATAAGGACCGAGGTGAATACCATATACTTCCCGTCGGCGGTCTGCTCGATGAAATTGGAAAGGAGTTCCTCAGGCAAGACCCCTGCATCATAGAGGGAGGCAGGGGAATATTCCGCCTCGACAAGCGAGAAGAAAGGAGAGAAGAGGTCTGGGTCAAGCCCTTCTGCGGCAGCGGCCCTGCCGAGAGAGCGGCTCACCTGCTCCTCCCTCTGTGGAGTCCAATAGGATTCCCAGGCTTGTATTCTCTGAATCTGGACCGACTCAGGAATGAAGAGAGAGAGAGGATTGGTGTGTCTTGCCACTATGCCCTCCGTCTTGAGCGAATCGAGGACAGAGAGAATCCGCGCCTCCTGCTCAAGAGCCGTGTCAAGGTCATCCGCAGATGAGGCATAATACATCGAAGCACATCCACCGTTGTTCTTCGCCTCATACAATTCCCTTGATTCCACCACCTTAGGCTCATTGTAGCCAATGTTCCGCAGGTTGCTGTCGAATTTCACCCATCCCTGGGTCCAGAAGCAGACAAGACAGATGACGGTCAGAAGTATGAGAAGCCATCCGCAACGGTCAACAGGATAGGAATTGATTCGGTCCAGCATCCTGAATGCCCTGTCGTTTTTACGGGACTGGTTCTTCCCGAAAAGATGCGGCAGGAACACGAGGGCAAAAATTGTGGTCCCTACCATAGCCAGGGACGCGAATATTCCGAAATCCTTCAGCAGGTCGCTCTGTGTGAACAGAAGTCCCATAAAGGCTCCGACCGTGGTGAGGCAGCCGAGGCAGACAGGAGTGGACTGGTCACGGAGAATCTGCTCGGGGTCATCCACATATTTGCTGTGGGTGAGTATGTGCAGGCAGTAACTCAAGGCCACGCCGAGCACGAGGGCCCCGATGCCGACAGCCATCAGCGACATCCCTCCCTTGATCCAGAACACGCAGGCGAGGGAGAAGAAGGCCCCGTAGACCACAGGGGAAAGAAGCAGCGGCAGGGTCGAGGCATTGCGGAAGCAAAGACCTATCACAAAGCATATCAGCAGGAGCGACAGCCCCATAGTCAGGGCAAGGTCCTTCTTTATCTGGCGTGAGTTGAAGACGCTCTGCACAGGGCTTCCGTGAAAAAGCACCTCCACTTCAGGATGCCTCCCGTTGAAGGAACGGATTTCCTTCTCAAGCATATTGACAAGTGCAGTGCCCGCCTTGGAGTCCATTGAGTTGAAGTCCGGCGAAAGGAATGCCATCACAACGGTGGAATCCTTGCAGAAAAGGTGCGAGCCGATGACTGTGAAGCCTCCGAGAGAGCCAGCAATGTCGCCCGGGAGAATGACCTCGCGCAGTCCTGCCGGGTCATAGCCCACCATCGTGGTCAGGCTTCCCGTCTCGTCGGACATAACCATCTCCCTGTCCTGTGCCACAGACCTTGCGAGCGCATCCCCGGTAAGGAGGGAGTCAAACGCGGCGTAGCAGGATGTGTCAACCAAAGACGGCAGATTGGTCATCGCATAGTCGAGGGCCATCATCATCATATCGTCCTCCATCCTGTAGAGGATTCCGGCCACCCTTCCCACGCCTTCATCGCGCACAAGGATGCTGTCCACGAGTTCATCGCAGCAGTCCGCGAGGGTCTGCGGATCGACAGGAGTCCCGTCGGCGGAATGTATCTGGATGAATATCTTGTCCTTCACCCTGATGTTGCCGAATGCGAGCCCGCTCTGTTTCGAGGCATCGGTCTGGGGCAGGAGTTTGGAGATGTCCTCCTCATATTTCACCCTGATTCCGAAGAATACGAAAACGCCGAAGGAGACGAGCATCAGAGTCCACAGAAGCCATCTCCTTTTCGCGAAGAAACGATACAAGAATACAAAAAATCTGTCCATAACAACTTACTCCAAAACCGCCTTGAGGCTCAGGCACAATTCCTCTCCTTTCAGGACGGAAGCCTTCAGAAGGACCTGCGTCCCCTCCCCCGTCGGCTCAAGAGCCACATCCACAGTCACCTGCGGGTGGGTCTGAGGCGACATCAGGGAGACATAGCGGCATTGTTTAATCTCTTTTATGCGGTATTCCCTCCCGGCTGCCTTCTCGGCACATTCCTTTACCATCTGCATACTGCACACTCCGGGACACACCGGACTTCCGGGGAAATGCCCGGCATAGACCCCGCAATCCGGATTCAGGGAAACGGTGAAGACCGCACCGCCGTCACGGGAGACGACCCCGTCAATGTTATAATAATTCTCTAAAAGCATAATCATCACTGATTTACAGTTCCACGCCGTGTTCCCTCTTCCATTCCTCATAGAAAGGAGGGCAGGAAGGCTCGAACTCGCCGTCCCTCGTGGTGAAGAGCTGCACGGTCGAGGCTGTGAGCACAAGGGCGGAATCACTCTCCCGCCTTATCTCGTAATCAAAGACAAGTTTGGCTCCCCGTGAGGGTCTGTAGGTTATCTTCACGGTCAGGATGTCATCAACGGTCGCGGCAGAATGATGTCTGAGCCTCATATCGAACATCGGAGCGAAATATCCGTTGTTGAATATGGTCATATACTCAAGGGCATATTTCCGTCCGAAGGCCTCGCGGGCATCCTCCATATACCGCACATAATTCCCGTGCCACACCATACGGATGGCATCAACCTCGCTGAAACGCACCTGAACCCTTACAGTCTCACTGAGTTCCATCTCATTCCTTTATGAATATTTTCATCTGTCCGCTGGCTATCTCTTCCTCCCCTACGGATGTACGGGCCGACAGCAGCGACATATTCCCTGCCTGTCCGAGCACCTCAAGCCTTGTGCGGAGCCTCTGTCCTGCAAGCGGAAGTCTTCCGATGCTGAATTTCTTGATTTCCGCTATGTATCCGAGTTTCGGGGCATCACCCGAGAGATATTGCGAATACCCTGCAAAAGCGGCAGCGGACTGCGCCACATGCTCGATTATCCCCGGCTCCATAAAGCAGCCTCCGGACACAAAGATATTGTCGGATGAAATTAAAAGCCCTGTCTCCGCCCCGGATTCGGAGACGGAAAACAAGGCATCAACCATCACAATGGGAGGACGCTGGGGAATCAGTCTGTATATCTCCCCGCCCTCCACAATAGGGGCGGTCTGCATTACAACCTCTCTGCAAGGTAGTCATACAGAGCGCCGAAAGTCTTGATTGAAGACACTTCGGAGCCTTTGATCTTCACGCCTGAAACGGACTCGACGAGAGCAACCATATCCACAAGTGAAAGGCTGTCAAGTTCAAGGGTCTGTTTGATGTCCCCATCAGGAGTGATGTCCTCCACCTCAATCTCAAATTCTTCGGCAAGAGCCTCGTTGATTTTCTCAATAAGTTCCTGTTTGTTCATAACGATTATATATAAATATTTATAAGTTTCTGATTATCAATGTTGAGTTCGTTCCTCCGAAACCGAATGAGTTGCTGAGGAAAGTGTCGAACTTCTTCTCTATCGTCTTGGACGGAATGAGCAGGCGGGCGGAATCCTCGTCAGGATTCTCGAAATTGATGTTGCCTGCGATGAAGCCGTTCTTCATCATAAGCATAGAATATATGACCTCGCTCGCTCCCGCCATCCACATCTCGTGCCCTGTCTGGCTCTTGGTGCTGGTGACCTCGACCGTCTTCTCCCCGAAGACATTGAAGATCGCCTTTGCCTCGTTGGCGTCACCCACGTGGGTGGATGTGGCGTGGGCATTCACATAGCCGATTTCGCTGATGTCGATTCCTGCCCTGCGGATTGCCATCTTCAGGGAACGGGCAGGGCCGTCCACATTAGGCGAGGAGATATGGTCTCCGTTGGAGGAGAAGCCATAACCGAGGACTTCGGCAAGTATCGGCGCCCCCCTGCGGACCGCAGACTCGTAACTTTCAAGAATGACTGTTGCCGCACCGCCTCCTGGAACGAGGCCGTCCCTGTCCCTGTCGAAAGGACGGCTTGCCTTCTGAGGCTCGGACTCCCTGACTGAGAATGCCGAGATGCCGTCGAAAGAGCCGATTGAGAACGGGTTAACCTCCTGGGCACCGCCGCAGACAACCATCTCCTGCAGGCCGTTCTGTATAAGGAGCGCACCGAGCCCTATCGCGTGTGACCCGCTGGCGCAGGCCCCTGAGACGGTCAGGTTTATCCCCTTGAGTTTGAATATGCAGCCGAGATTCATCGTCACCGTCGAGTTCATCGACTGGAAGATGGCCCCAGAGCCGCAAAGGGTCGTGTCCTTCTTCTCACGCATCGTGTCAACGGCGCGCACCACCGGGTCTGCGGAACTGTCGTTACCGTAAAGCAGCCCGACCTCGTGGGTGTTGAGATAATCCTGGTCTATGCCTGCCGCCTTGAGGGCATCGGCTGTGGCGCAATAAGCATATTTTGCCTGCTCCGGCATATATACCCTTTGGGAGCGGCTGAGTTCTTTTTTCAGGTCCGGAACTTCAATCTTTGCGGTCAGCGCGGAACGGAAACCCATCTCCTTGCGGGCAGGGTCGAAAATTATTCCGGACTTTCCGTAATACAGGGAATCCCTCACCTCGTCCAATGTCTTTCCGAGGCAGGAATATATTCCCATTCCGGTTATCACTACTCTGTTCATCATATTTTTTTATTCCTTATTATACTGTTCACAAGATTTCCCGACTTCGCCAGAAATGACAGCAGGGTTATTTGAGGAGGGAATCGAGGGATGAATATATCCTTTCACGCAGGCCTCTCAGACGGGAGACTTCCCCGCTTTTCTTCTTGAGCAGCCAACTGATGTCCTGGAAAAGCATTTTGACCCTCTTGGCATATCCCCACGAGAAGATGATGATCGCAGGCAACAGGAGCACCCACGCCGTGGCGGCAATCCAACTCTTGAATATCCCCACCAGGACAAAGGTCAGGATTGAGAATATCGGAATCCAGAAGAGCACGCTCAGGCAGAACAGGAAAGTGCCCTCCATCATCCTGTCCTTCATCCTGCCGACGGCAAAATATTTCGCTACGGCATACATAAATATCCCCGGATAGAGGCAGAACACCCAAAGCGGGAACAGCGCCACAGCCGCAACCGCCCTCAGGCATACTCCCGCAAGGCAAGGGCTTTTGTCAAAATGCGAATCCCTGATGAAGTCCTCCTTGACTCCCTTGCGCAACTGCTCCGCATCAGCAAGTATCTCCTCCCGCTTCTCCTGCGGGATTTCAGCGACGGCGGCCACAAAACGCTTGTCGGACTCAAGATGCTCCGGAAGGTCCTTCACATCGACCCCCGCACGGGTGGCGAAACGCAGCCCGTAAGTCTCCCTGAGGAAGTCCACCGTATCGTAATGCTCAAGGTCACGGATGTCGAGCATCATCGAACTGATCTGCTCGCGGACCAGTTTGTTCACTTCCCTCTGGGCTGTGCGCGGCTTGGTCTTGTAGAGTTCGTAGTACGGCTTGAGGGAAATCGGTGTCCCGTAGCGTATCATCAGTTCGTTCCTGATTCCGAAATAGTCGTCGTAGTGGTTGCAGGCAGGAAGGATGAAGATCTCCTTCTCGAAGTTCCCCATCTCGGCGGCCTCGAATGCCAATCTGGTGTAACCGTAGGAGAATGTTCCGAGCCAGCGCTTGTCCTGGTGTCCCGCCTCGGGATACATCACAACAGTCTCGCCCTCAAGGAGAGCCTTTTCGGACATCTTGAAGGTCTCGGCGTTCTTACCGAGAGCCTCCTCGCCCTCGTGGTTGATCCTGAACGCAGGCAGCAGGCCGATAGCGCGGAGAAACCAGTTTGCGACAGGATGGATGGCGAAGACATCGGCCCTTGTGATGACATTGACTTTTCTGTCCCGGAACGACATCACGATTCCCAGAGGGTCGTTGGAGCCGTTCTGGTGGTTGGAGACTATCAGCAGGGGAGTTCCCCATTCGGGAATGTTCTCTGAACCCACGACATATGTCTTTTTGTAATTGACCTTGTCGTGATAAAAGCGTATGTATGCCTTAAATGCCCGGTACGGCCAGGCCATTTTCGCAATTTTATCCATTTCAAATAACAGGTTTAGAATCTTTAGTAACACAGCCTTTCCCGGCAAGCGGTCAGAAAGGCGGGGCAAATATAGTGATTTTACAAAATCCCGGTCCATATATGGAACATTTATTGGAAGTTTTGACCAAAGTCTTTCACATATTGACATAAGGAAAAGGCCAATCCGACCAAAATGTATTTGCTTTTACGGCAAATAATGATGAAATTTGTATGTTTATGCCCCAAAAGCACAAATATGTTAACGGCACTTAACCATATTAATACACGATGAACAATTTCGAACAGAACTATGTCAAAGCCTTTATGGCTGACCTCATTGCAAAAAATCCGGGTGAAAAGGAATTCCATCAGGCCGTCCAGGAGGTTGTGGAGAGCATCGCCCCTTACATCGCCGCCCATCCCCATCTGATGGAACAGAAAATCCTTGAGAGGATTGTGGAGCCTGAGAGAGTCATAATGTTCAGGGTGCCCTGGCTTGACGACGAGGGGGAAATCCACATCAACAGGGGTTACAGGGTGCAGATGAACAGCGCGCTCGGTCCGTAC
>JBJEJS010000118.1:0-3315 GCA_051878235.1 Candidatus Cryptobacteroides sp. | reverse complement strand
ATGAAAAGAATTGCACTAATTTTCAGCCTGTTGACAATATGTCTCGGAGCCTCCGCAATCACGCTTGAAGGCAGGGTTTTCCTCAGGGACACCACCCTTCTTCCCGGAGACTTTGTGATGGTCTATTGCCAGGAGCACGGCACAGGCACTCTAAGCGACGAGAACGGATTCTACAGGCTCGACCTGAAGAATGTGACGGGAAATGTCAGGGTCGAATTCTCCAGAATAGGATATGCCTCCTTCTACCTCGATATCCCTGACCAGGAAGAACACATCCTCATCGAAGATGTCATACTTGAGCCTCAGGAACTTATGCTGACTGCGGCGTATGTGACACCAGAGGGGATGGATCCTGCGAAGTTCATTATGTCGAAACTTTGGGAGACGGCCAAAGGCAACCGCAAGAAACAGACGGACTACAAGGCGGACATAACCTACGATGTGGCGACCCACGAGATTCCTGTGGTGGCTGGAGTCGTGTCCAAAGGGATGCTCGGACTGGTGAAATTCACCGCTGCGGTCAACGGGTACGGCTCCCTTGTCAGATACTGTCTCCAGAATGACGATATGGCAGCCACAGTCTCCCTGAGCAGGGAGGTCCGCAAGGGCAAGGCCAAGGATTACGGACACACCATAGTCTGTCACGGGCAGGAACTCCCTGAGAAGGTCAAGGATGACATTATGTCACTTTTCGGGATGGTCAACCTGTTCGACCTCATCTACGGTGAGACGACCAACTGGGGACAGAAGTTCTCCCAGGACCACATCTTCACCCTTGACGGCACCTATGAGTACGGGGACAAACTTGTGGATGTCCTCGAATGGACCGACAAGAAACAACGCATCAGGGCCGTGCTCCACATAGTCGAGGAGGACTGGGGCATATTGAAGGTCCAGATGTTCACAGCCGAGGGCGAAGTGCTGCGGTGTGAGGCGCGTGACACGGGAAACGGTGTCTATATGCCTGTGAGTTTCGTGCTGAAGCCTGCCGTCACGATGATACGCGCGGAGCAGATTCCCGAACTCATAGAATATGTGAAGAACACGGACAAGTTCAAGAAAGGGATGAAGGAAAGGGCCGTCAAGATGTTGGAAAGCCATCTCGGTAACGACTTCAATCCCTACATCTCCTTCGGGTTCAACATAAGATATAAATGAAAACCCTTTTCTTGTGAATGTCTTTCCTTTCCGGAACGGCTATACCCTGACCAGTTCGTAGTCCCTGCTGCCCAGGCCAATCTTCTCTCCGTGCTCCACACCTGCCTGCCAGCAGGTATCAGGATGGATCCTGTGGAACTTGTCACCACAGGAATGTCCGGCACCGCAGGTGTCGTGGGAATCGTGGCTCTCACCGCAATGGCAGTCACAGCCTTCCGCATCGGATTCTTTTCCGAGAAGGTCAGCAAGACGGTTGCCCGACGGGATTGACGGCGCAGAATTCACGATATCGGCACAGGCGCAGTCCAGGGCGACAGGGTCGAATGACGCCGCAATCCCGAGGTCAGGGACAATGGCTGCGTCATTGTGGTTCCAGCAGTCGCATTCAGGCGACACATTCATTATGAAACTGATGTGGAAATGCGGTTTGCCCAGCACAACGGCCTTTGCATATTCTGCAATCTTGTAATTGAGTTCCTCGGCACTGCTGCTGCTTCCCATCACCGCCCCGTCGTGCTGACAGACGGCGACGCACTGGCCGCAGCCCACGCACTTCGAATAGTCAATCACGGCCTTGCGCCCCTTCCCTGATTCCGAAGAGACCATAGAGACGGCATCGTGGCTGCAATACTTCCCGCACATCCCGCATCCTGTGCAGGCATCCGCATCGATTCTCGGCTGGGATGAGCAATGAAGTTCCAACTTGCCGCCGACACTCGCCGAGCCCATCCCGAGATTCTTCAAAGCGCCTCCGAAACCTGCCTGCTCGTGTCCTTTGAAGTGATTCATCGAGATGATGATGTCGGCATTGGCAATCGCAGTCCCTATCTTCGGAGCATTGCAATACTCCCCTCCGACAGGTATCTCAATGTATTCGGTCCCCTTCAGACCGTCGGCAATAATAACATTGGCGTGGGCCGAAATAGGATTGAACCCGTTGTTCATCGCCGCATCAAGATGGTCCACCGCATTGCTCCGGCCCCCGCTGTATAGAGTGTTGCTGTCGGTGAGGAACACCTTCGCCCCGAGGGAACGGAGATAATCGACCAGTTTCGCGGCATAGTTCGGACGGATATATGCCAGATTCCCCGGCTCTCCGAAATGAATCTTTATCGCAGTGAACTTCCCGTCAAAATCCACCGACTCAATGCCGGCAGCCTTGACAAGCCTTATCATCTTTGTCATCAGGTCCAGACCGGGCCTGGTCCTGAGATCAGTAAAATACACTTTTGATTTTTCCATCTTCATCAAACAGATTCCGGTGACACATATATCCCGCCCTGCAGCGTAAGAAGTCAGTCAACAAGACCGAGTTTCACCATAAGAGCCTCAGGCTGAGGGTCACGACCCCTGAAATTGCGGTAAAGCACAGCAGGGTCCTCGCTGTCTCCCTTCTCAAGGATGTTCCTGCGGAATGAGTCTGCGACCTCCCTGTTGAATATTCCTTTCTCCTTGAACAGAGAGAAAGCGTCGGCCTCAAGCACCTCAGCCCATTTGTAGGAATAGTAGCCTGCCGAATATCCGCCCGAGAAGATATGCCCGAAAGAAGGCGAGATGGCGCACTCCGGCACATCAGGCAAAACAGCATACGGCTTCAGGGCAGCCTTCTCAAATTCGATTGTGCCTGTCTGAGGCATTTCCTTCAGGGTGTACCACGCCATATCAAGAACGCCGAAATGAAGTTGTCTCACCTGTGAATATCCCGAAAGGAAATTCTGTGAGTCGACAATCTTCTTCACCAGGTCGGCAGGAATGACCTCCCCTGTGCGGTAGTCCTTCGCGAAAGAATCGAGATACTCAGGCTCAAATCCCCAGTTCTCCATAATCTGTGACGGGAGTTCGACAAAATCCCTTGCCACATTCGTTCCCGTGAGGGACTCGTAACGGCCCTTGGCGAGCATCCCGTGCAGGGCGTGCCCGAACTCGTGCAGGAAAGTGGTGAATTCGCTGTGGGTTATCAGGGACGGATCGGTCTCGGTCGGCTTGGTGAAATTCGTCACAATGCTGACAAACGGGCGGTACTCCACACCGTCCTCAATCCTCTGCCCCCTGAACTCGGTCATCCACGCCCCTCCGCGCTTGGTCTCGCGAGGGAAGAAGTCAGCATAGAACAATGCCAGATGGCTTCCGTCAGCATCCTTCACATCATATACCTTC
>JBJEJS010000117.1:0-3327 GCA_051878235.1 Candidatus Cryptobacteroides sp. | reverse complement strand
TTCAAATGCGTCCACAAGAAGAAGCACTCCGTCCGCCATATTGAGCACCCTCTCGACCTCCCCTCCGAAATCACTATGCCCCGGAGTGTCGATAATATTGATTTTCACACCTTTATAAGGAACGGACACATTCTTTGCGAGGATTGTGATTCCCCTTTCCCTCTCAAGATCATTGTTGTCGAGGATGAGTTCCCCGAGTTTTTCCTGTTCCCTTGCCTGACGCGCCTGATAGATCATCCTGTCCACAAGGGTGGTCTTGCCGTGGTCAACGTGAGCGATAATCGCTATGTTCCTTATGTCCTGCATAAACCTTTATATTATAGTTTCAAAAAATAAGGGTGCAAAAATAATAATTTATATTAATTTTGCCGCAAACTTCTCATATATGACGGAAAAAATCATTGTACTCGATTTTGGCTCGCAGGTCACGCAGCTCATCGGAAGGCGTCTGCGTGAAATAAATGTCTATTGTGAAATTTATCCATATAACAAAATTCCTGAATTCGACAATTCTGTCAAAGGATTGATACTCAGCGGAAGTCCTTGTTCCGTAAGAGACGAAGGCGCACCTTCTGTCAATCTGGACGGGATAAAGGGACATCTTCCTATCTTGGGTATATGTTACGGAGCGCAGTTCCTTGCCCACAAGTTCGGGGGAGAGGTAAACGCCTCAATCGCAAGGGAATACGGAAGGGCAATGCTGACCGTCAAAAGAGAGTCTCCGCTTCTGGAAGGGGTTTCCGCGAGAAGCCAGGTCTGGATGTCACACGGGGACACCATCGCAAGGCTTCCACAGGGCGGCGAGGTGATCGCCTCGACCGACGATGTCGAGAATGCGGCATACCATATAAAAGGAGAGGACACATACGCGGTGCAGTTCCATCCTGAGGTCTTCCACACGGCCGAGGGGACCAGGATATTGTCGAACTTCGCCCTCGGAATCTGCGGATGCAGGGGCGACTGGACTCCTGACTCATTCATAGACACAAGCGTCGGCGAACTGCGCGCCGCCATAGGTGGCGACAAGGTCATTCTCGGGCTTAGCGGGGGTGTGGACTCGACTGTCGCCGCCGTGCTGCTGAACAGGGCCATCGGGCACAACCTCACCTGCATCTTCGTGAACAACGGACTGCTGAGGAAGAACGAGTTCGAGGATGTGCTCGCATCCTACAAGGATATGGGCCTGAATGTAATCGGGGCTGACGCATCTGCGGAGTTCATCTCGGCTCTCGCAGGGGTGAGCGACCCTGAGGACAAGAGGAAAATCATCGGAAGGCTCTTTGTGGAGACCTTCGACAAATACGCAAGGCGAATTGAAAATGCCCGCTGGCTCGCACAGGGGACCATATACCCTGATGTCATAGAGTCCGCCTCGGTAAACGGCACAGCCGCGAAAATCAAGTCCCACCACAATGTGGGAGGTCTTCCGGAGAAGATGAACCTGAAGATAATCGAGCCTCTCAAAGCCCTGTTCAAGGACGAGGTGCGCAGGGTCGGCCGTGCACTCGGAATCAAGGACGAACTCATCGGCAGGCATCCTTTCCCGGGTCCGTCACTCGGAATACGCATCATCGGGGACATCACGGAGGAGAAACTATCTGTGCTGAGGGAGGCCGACGAAATCTTCATCAAAGGTCTGAAGTCATACAGCCTTGAGGGCAACAAGGCGGCAATCGAGGCTCTTGCAGGCCCGGGAGCGGAATTCGTGCGCTCCGCCTCCGACCCGTCCATTCACGCGAAGACCCTCTACGACGCCATCTGGCAGGCAGGCGTGATCCTGCTCCCTGTCCAGAGTGTCGGGGTGATGGGTGACGAAAGGACATACGAGAGGACCGCCGCCCTGCGCGCAGTCATCTCAACCGACGGAATGACCGCCGACTGGGTGCACCTCCCTTATGACTTTCTTGCAAAAGTCAGCAACGACATAATAAACAAAGTCCGTGGGGTGAACCGCGTAGTCTATGACATCAGTTCCAAGCCGCCTGCAACAATCGAGTGGGAATAGGGAGTGAATCCCCCCGTTTCCTTGTCCATAAGGTTGCCGGTCTCAGCGGGCCGGAAGTCCCCTGTCGCTGACAGCAAGGAATTCCTTTATGCGCTGTTCCTGGGAGAGGGGGCAGATGAGAAGGTCCCCGTTCTTGGAGGCTACCAGATAACCGTCCAGTCCCTCTGCGACAAGGGTGCCTGAGCCCTCGTAATGGACCATACAGTCCGAGCATCCGAAAAGGCGCACATCGTCCCCGACTATAGCATTTCCCTGTGAGTCAGGGGAGGAATACAGTCTGACCGCACTCCAGTTGCCCAGATCGCTCCATCCGAATGAGCCTGTGACGACATATATTTCCCTGCTTTTCTCCATCACGGCATAGTCGATGGAGATTTTTTCGCATTGAGGGAACAGCCTTCCCACGGTCTCAGTCTCGCGGGGCGTGTAGAAATCTGCCGACATTTCGTCCATAAGCGAGGCGATTCCCGGAGCGTGTCTCCTCAAGGCAGTCTCTATGGTGTTCCTGTTCCAGACGAATATTCCCGCGTTCCAGAAAAATCCCCCCTCGCGCAGGAATGCCTCTGCGGTCGCAAGGTCAGGCTTCTCACGGAATTCGGACACCTTGCAGACTTTTCCCGCCTCGGCACCCGGGGAATGGATGTAGCCGTACCCTGTCTCGGGTCTGGACGGGATTATCCCTATTGTGGCGATTGCATCCGACTGCCCCGTGAACTCCAAGGCAGTCCTGACCGCATCCGCAAACCGTTCCTTCTCAAGCACCACCGCATCGGAAGGGGTCACCACTATGTTCGCCTTGGGATGTCTCTTGCCGATTTTCCAGCAGGCGTATGCGATGCAGGGGGCGGTGTTTCGCGCCTGGGGCTCCGCAAGAATGTTCTCCGCAGGAATCTGCGGCAATTGCATTCTGACGATGTCAACATATCCCGCAGATGTCACAACCCACATATTCTCAGGAGGGCACACATCCCTGAACCTGTCCGCTGTCATCTGAATCAGGGTCTGCCCCGTTCCGAGGATGTCGATGAACTGTTTCGGATATTCAGGTCTGCTGACAGGCCACAGGCGGCTTCCTATGCCTCCCGCCATTATGACCAGATGATTTTCTGACATATTTCCCATAGTCGATGTGTTTTCCGATCAAAGCGTAAAGTTATCATTTTTTCTTCAAATTATTCCGTAAAGGGACAAGTTTGACTGAAATGTCATAATTTTTCAACATTTGGTTTAATTGTTGCCGTTCGCCTGCGGCGGTATTTTATATTTCCCCATATATCGCAGAATATTTCATATACCGTAAAATATAAAATATATATAATATA
>JBJEJS010000116.1:0-3332 GCA_051878235.1 Candidatus Cryptobacteroides sp. | reverse complement strand
GCCCTTGGCATAGACCTCCATCATCCTGTCATAGCCGTCCTGGGCCTGCCTTTTCGTGGCCAGGGCGATGTCGTATGCCGAACGGACACTTTCAGAACGGACAACGGCAAGCACTTCTCCGCGGCTTACCTCCGTCCCCTTCTTCACCCGAAGTTCCGTCAGAGTTCCGGGATACTGCGATGTTATGACCGCGCTTTGGGACGGCTCCACACGCCCGACATAGCAGGCGCAATCCACAACATCCAGACTGCTGACCGTGCGGACAGCCACTGTCACAGGTTCCGCATCCGTCTTATTCTTTCCTAACTTGTCCTCTATCTGTGCACAGGCGGACAGAACAACCGCCGAGGACATCAACACTACTAATTCCCTTTTCATAAAATCAATACCTTGTTGCAAGACACTCGACCTTGCTGTCAACAACAGTCATATTTTTGTCCTCAACGACAAAGACGCCCTCATATTTCAGGGTGAACCTGAGCACATCGTCATACCTTCTGCCCGAGCCGGAGAATATGACGAAGCCTCCGCCGATGGTCTGTGACCCGTCAGTCAGGGTAGCGGACTTTTCAGGTGCTCCGTTTATGGTAATGGAACGGTCATCCGTCACCGAAGCCTCCGCGCTGCTGCCGTTACCGAGAAACGAATTGAATGTCAGCAGGACTGTCCCCCCGTCAGCATCATCCACGACAATGTGCATCTGTCCCTGTTCCGGAGACAGGGCCACCCAGGTCGGCTCGTAGGAAATCCCCGCCTGTGCGAGAGCGGCCTTTTCCTCATCGTTCAGCGCGAGGTAATCCGACGGCATCAGCGCGACGCTGCCGCTCGTCTTGTAATTATAGGTTCCGGCAAAATAGTCAATGTCCTCCTTCTGACAGGAAGATAGCGCCGCTAAAATGACAACAGCGGCGACGAAAAAGAATCTTCTTTTCATCTCAAAAAAAATTAACATATAAACTTTGCAAAGGTATTCCGTGCCCGACTATGGCAAAAGCCCTATTTTTGTTCAAGAATGTCCTATTTGTACTATTTTTGTACTTTATGACACAAATGACACCTCGTTTTCGAGTTTTATTGTCATTTTTGTAAAAACACAAGAGACAATGGATTCTGATTTCAATTTGGACAACCTGCCCAAACAGGGGCTGAAAAAAGTGAACAGGGAGGAGATTGCCCGGATAGGGCAGTTCTTCAACCACGAAAAGAGCGGATTCTTTTTGTGCGAACAGGGGTCGATGATTCTTGCGGACAAGACGCATTATTACAACATCAGGCAGGGAGACATTTACATATACCCCTCATTCACAAGGTTATATATCAATTATATAAGCGATGACATCCGAGGTGTCGTGGGATTCACGGACACCAATTTCATCGTGAAGTCCGCCCTTACCTTCATAGATGAGAGCAACAGCATATATGTCCTGAAATATCCCTGCATCTCACTTACGGAGGAGGAGCAGGACAGGATCAGGGAGATATTTGAAATCCTGTATGACCGCGAGCAGGACGAGCCGTCCGTACTGAACGAGAGGCTGCGGCTCGCGCTGGGAGAGGCATTGTGCTATCAGATTGCCATCGCCTACGGGAAGCATTGGGCGAAACAGCCGAGGGAGGCCTCCCGTGACGACAAGATTTTCCTGAAGTTCATATTTTCGATATATGAGAACCTGAGGGAGGAGAAGGAAGTGAAGTTCTACGCCGCCCAGCAGAGCCTGACCCCGAGATATTTCTCCCTGAAAATCAAGTCGCACACAGGCAAGAACGCCGCCCAATGGATTTCAGAGGCGGTCATCAATGAATGTAAGACCCTCCTGACTGACTCCAGCCTGAGCATCAAGGAGATAGCCTACCGTCTGGGCTTCACTAACCAGTCCTTCTTCGGCCGCTATTTCAAGAAGCACACCGGCCTCACCCCCGGCGAATTCCGCAAATCGCTTTCGCAGCAGGTATAAATCCCTGTCATTTTGGTTGCATTTCGGTTTATATTTGCCTATATTAGCAACCAAAATACAATATAATGGGACAGGTTGCGTTTTCTATCCGGATGGATTCGGATGTCAAAAAGAAATTTGATGAACTCTGCCGTGATTTTGGCATGAGCGCCAACACCGCTATAAACATTTTTGCCAGGACCGTCATAAAACAGGAAAGGATTCCTTTTGATGTGGAATCCGAGAAGCAGGCAGTTCTTTCCAAGGCCCGCAAGGCTTTGGAGATCATTCGCGAGACGGCGGCAGTCAACGGTGTCGCGGATATGTCTTTGGAAGACATCAATGCCGAAATCAGGAAATACCGTCAGGAAAAGACAGGGACAACGGAGGACAAGTGATGAATCTGATGGCTGTTATTGACACAAATGTCCTTGTTTCAGGAGTATTGACTAAAAATGAACTGTCACCGACTCATTTGATATTGGAATATATATATGACGGGACCGTCACTCCAATGTTGAATGATGAGATATTAAAGGAATATTCGGATGTCCTCAATCGGAAGAAATTCCATCTGCCGCCGGATATGACCGCAGCCATTGTTGACCTGATACGGATTCGTGGTAAAGAATACGCCAGACATCACAGTGACTTGATGCTGCCGGATATTGATGATAAGGTCTTTTACGAGACATACCTTTCATCTGACAAGGCATATCTGGTTACCGGCAACCTTAAACACTATCCGAAGGAGAACAGGATTATGCTGCCCTCTGATTTTGTCCAGGTCATTCACCCGCGTCATAATGGGGTCTTAAATGACATTCAGACGGATTACTCATCCCGTCATCTGACAGAAGTGCTTGACAATGCGCGAAAGGCTATGGAACATTGCTGGACCATAGCCGGGAAACACCATTTGGACTTATTGTCCATGGAGGAAATTGACTATGAAATCAAAGTGGGCCGGAATCAGGCATCACCCCCGGCGAATTCCGCAAATCGCTTTCGCGGGGGTGAATGCTGAAAGCGCCGGCACCCTGCCTTTACAGGCGGATCATCTCGAACTGCTCGCGGGAGGTGTCGAGAGGGATGCTGCGGTATTTCACTTTGGCGAAATTGATTGAGCAGAGGTCAAGGCAGCGGATGCGGGAGTTGTCCATCGTCCTGTAGTAGAACTTCAGGGAGGTCAGGTCGCTCGCCGCTGTGAACTGGGTTGAGGTGATCATCTCCTTACCGCCCTGGAGGGAGCCGTTTCCCGAAAGGGACCCGCTTTCCGAACCGGAGTTGTTCTCCAACAGGGTCACGGGGTCTATGACTATTCCAATCGGTATCACCATTGCCTCAAGGATTTTGAATGACTGGAGAACCGCTGTTCTGCCATCCATAGGTGTCGGC
>JBJEJS010000115.1:0-3333 GCA_051878235.1 Candidatus Cryptobacteroides sp. | reverse complement strand
GGACATAACAAAACCCCGAAAGTTTTTTGTCTAACTTTCGGGGTTCATGTCATTTCGGCTATCCTTTTTGTTTCTTCCCGCAAGAATATGTGAAAACTGAAGAAACGCGGTGAAGATATGGTGCAGGTATCAAGAAATGTTATATCTTTGTAAGTCACAGGAACAGAAGGTTTGAGGATTGGAAAGTAAGTGAACAATCAAGAAATGACAGAGTGCGTCCCGACATCCGTTCCGGCAACGGAAAGACATCCCCTTGAGCCTTTTCTGCCTCAAGGGGCTAAGATATTGCTGCTCGGAAGTTTTCCCCCGAAAAGGGAAAGATGGTCGATGGATTTCTTCTACCCCAACTTCATCAATGATATGTGGAGGATAATGGGGCATATCTTCTTCAACGACAAGGAGCATTTCATCAGCGGGGACGGAGGCAGGCCGCATTTTGACAAGGCTGCCGTAGAGGAATTCTGCACAAGGGAGGGAATCGCGCTCTACGACACCGCGACCGTTGTCAGAAGGCTCAGGGACAATGCCTCGGACCAGTTTCTTGAGATTGTCGAGAGGACAGACATTGCGGGGATGCTTGCCGGTCTGCCGTCCTGCAGGGCAGTCGTCTCGACTGGGGGAAAGTCAGCGTCCGCGCTGTGCGGGGCATTAGGATGCGAAGTGCCGCCTGTCGGAGGAATGACACGGACAGAGGCAGCGGGAAGGACTGTTGATGTCTGGAGAATGCCTTCCACATCAAGGGCATATCCCCTCGCCTTTGAAAAGAAGGCGGAAGAATACAGAAAGATGTTTGAACAGGAAAAACTATTATCACAACTATGAATATCACCAGCAAAGACAAAAAGTACAAATGGGAGTTCGAGAACATCGGAGGGTCATCCAGGGTGAAAATCACCTCGGGCGAGGACATCGCGCATCTTGAAGAACTCGACCCCAAAATGTGGACGGTCCTCTCCTGCCCGGTCAAAGGGCTCGAGATTGATGAGAAAAGCCTGACCTTTATCGACAACGACAAGGACGGCAAGATAAGGGTCAACGACATCATCAGGACGGCACAGTGGATAACCTCGGCAGTAAGCGACCCTGACCTCATTCTTGAAGGCAGGGACTCTTTCGACATAGAGTCATTCGACAAGGAGAACGCCACAGGACTGAAACTCTACAAATCCGCAAAGCAGATCCTTGTGAACCT
Source organism: Candidatus Cryptobacteroides sp. (assembly GCA_051878235.1). GTDB lineage: Bacteria > Bacteroidota > Bacteroidia > Bacteroidales > UBA932 > Cryptobacteroides. The sequence continues at coordinate 2,141 of JBJEJS010000115.1, read as the reverse complement.
CGGCAAGGACGGGAATGTCATCAGCCTCTCCGACACGGCTGACATAGCCGCCATCTTCGCCAAGACCCGCTTCAACGGGGACGGGATCATCACAGAGGCATCCTCAGACGAGGCTGCGGACAAGGAAGCCATTGCCTCCGCGATAGCGGCAGTCGGAAGCGTAACGGACCGCAGCGGTGCCCCGGGAATCAATGCAGACCTCATCTCCGCATTCTATCAGGCTATTGCGGACTGGGACGCCTGGTCAAAAGGAAGCGTGAAGGCACCTTACGGGGAACAGACGGACAAGGTCATCGGGGCATACAACGACCTGGACCCGAAGGTCAGGGACTATTTTGTGCGTTCACGCCTTGCTGCCTTCTCCCCTGCGAGCGCAGCCTCCCTCGATGTGCAGACATCGAGGATTGAGAGCATCAGTGCGGAAAACCTTGCAGGACAGACCGCCGAGATTGCCTCATATCCGCTTATGCACATCGGCGGAGACGGGGTGATCGACCTGGGAGAGCCTGTCAACCCTGCCTGGGCCGCACAGTTCAATTTCCTGCGCGCCACAGTCTTCGCTGACAAGAAGACAATCACGGAAGACGACTGGAACGCCCTTGCGGCAAGTTTTGCGGAATACACCGCCTGGAAGGCCTCAAAAAAGGGAGCGGAAGCGGAATCCCTCGGTGCGGACAAGATTGCAGGTCTTCTGAAGGCTGACAGGAAGGCAGCCCTCCTCGAACTTGTGGAGAAGGATGCAGCCCTCAGCGAGGAGGCATCAGACATCGAGAATGTGGACAAGTTCCTTCACATCTTCCGTGATTTCGGAAGGCTTCTGAGGAATTTCGTGACATTCCAGGATTTCTACGACAAGGACAGGGGCACCAAGGCGATCTTCCAGTCAGGGACCCTGATCATCGACCAGAGGGCCTGTCATTTCTGTATGAAGGTGGATGATATGGGCAAGCACAACACTATGGCTCCCGCCAGCGGGATGTACCTGCTCTACTGCGACTGCACGACCAAGGACAAGGCGGGAAAACTCCAGATTGTCGCCGCCGTGACCGTCGGGGACATCGGAGACCTCATCGTGGGCAAGAACGCCATCTACTATGACAATGACGGGGTGGAATGGGACGCGGTCATCACAAAGATAATCGACAACCCTATCAGCATCGCCCAGGCATTCTGGTCTCCTTACAGAAGGATGGCCACAGCCGTCGAAAACCTCATCAACAAGAACGCGGCGGAGAAGGATGCGGCTGTGATGAAGGATATGAATGCGAAACTTACTGAGGCGCAGAACGCGAAACCGGACGAGAAGAAGGAGGCAGTTCCTTTCGACATCGGAAAGTTCGCAGGAATCTTTGCCGCCTTGGGAATGGCTCTCGGAATGATAGGCACCGCCCTGGCAAGCATAGTGAAAGGCTTTGTGAGCCTGACCTGGTGGCAGGTCATCCTCGTTTTCGTCGGCCTGATGCTAGTCATTTCAGGACCTGCGATGGTTATGGCCTGGCTGAAACTCCGCAGGCGCAACATCGCTCCCCTGCTCAATGCAAACGGATGGGCAATCAACGCCTCCTCCAAAATCAGCATCCTTTTCGGAGAGACCCTGACGGACATCGCCAAATTCCCGAAACTCAAATTGAAGGATCCATACGCGAAGAAAGGCGTTGCCCCGTGGAAGAAATGGACCATAAGCATCGCCTGCCTGGCAGTCGTTCTGGTCGTCCTCTGGCTGTGCAATCTTTTCGCATGGGCGAAACTTCCGTCTCCTCTCCATTGCTTCGGCGGGGATGAGACAGAAGTGGTTGAAAACGCCGCTCCCGCAGCCGATATGGCTGCAGGGGCCGACGGGGAAAGCGCCGCCGAATAACGGCGGCATATATGAAAAATATAATATATATCATATATATAAATAATGAAGATAACTAAGAATTCAGTAGTAGAACTGACATACGAACTAGAAGTTGACGGGCAGATTGTGGACAGGTGCCCGATTGAGAGGCCGCTTGACTACATTCAGGGCACAGGCTCCCTCCTTCCTAAATTCGAGGAGTACCTTGAGGGGCTTGAGCCTGGAGACAATTTCAAATTCACCCTTTCCCCGGACGAGGGATACGGCAGGCGTGACCCGGACCGCGTTATAGAACTGCCCA
>JBJEJS010000114.1:0-3335 GCA_051878235.1 Candidatus Cryptobacteroides sp. | reverse complement strand
CTGGGTGGCATAGAGGCGGGTGGCGTTGTAGATGTCGTTGCCGTAGTTGAACTGGAACATAAAACTGAAGTCAACGCCGTAGAACGTGAAGGTGTTCGTGATACCTCCATAGAACAGAGGAAGTCCGTTTCCGATGACGGTCTTGTCTTCGGCAGTCACCTTTCCGTCCCCTGTCACATCTTTGTATTTGACAACTCCCGGCTCAAGTCCTGCCGTGTAGAGGGTGTTCTCCACAATGCCCGGCTTGAGGGTGTATGTGCCGTCTGGATTGACTGTGAAGTCGTTGCTCTGATAGATGCCGTCGAACTGATAGCCGTACATCAGGCCGATTGACTGTCCGACAATTGCGATGTAGTCATTCGCGGTGAAGTTGCTGTCGAATCCTGAACGGGCCTGCACATAGTTTGTCCCGTCAGCGAGGGAGACAAGCCTGTTCCTGAGGAACGAAATGTTGAAATTTGTCTGCCAGATGAAATTCTTCTTGTCGATGTTCGTGCTCATAAGGCTGAACTCCAGACCCTGGTTGCGGATCTTTCCGATGTTCTGCATCTGTGAGGCGAATCCTGTCGCATAGGCAAGCTGCTGGGCAAGAAGGAGGTCCTTGGTGTCCTTGTTGAACAGGTCGAGGGAGAATGTGAGCCTGTCCTTGAAGAAACCGAAATCGATTCCCACATTGACTGTGGATGAGCCCTCCCATTTCAGGTTGCTGTTCTGCAGCTGCTTAGGGTTCATCACCGTCACGATGTCGGTGCCGATGCCGTATTTCTCAGGAGTGTAGAGATTGAGGGAGAGGTAGTTGGAAATCCTGTCGTTTCCGACTGTTCCCCAGCCCGCACGGAGTTTGAGGTTGGAGATGCACTTCACCTTCTTCATAAATTTCTCCTTGTTGATTCTCCAGGCTGCGGAGAAGGACGGGAAGAAACCCCATTTGTTGTTCTCGGAGAACACGGTGGAGCCGTCGGCGCGGACTGTCGCGGTGAAGAGGTAGCGGTCATTGTAGTTGTAGTTCGCCCTCGCGAAGAATGAGAGGAGGGAGTTCTTTGCCGCATAGGACCTGACCGCGCTCGGAGTCGCACCGAGTCCGAGGTTGTCGTTCCCGAGGTTGTCGAACGGGAAGTCCATAGCCTGACCGTAGATGTACTCCTGCTTTCTTGAGGATGCCTCCTCTCCTATCATTATGTCGTAGGAGTGCTTCTTGATTTTCTGCTTCCAGGTGAGTTGGTTGTAGTTCACCCAACGGAGTTCCTTGGTGTACTGGCTTGAGCCGTATGGGCTCTCACCGTTCCTGTACGCCTCCTTCGACCCGTTCTTGTAGAAGATGTCATTGCGGGTGAAGGTGGTGTTGTAGGTGGCTGCGGACTTGAATGTCAGGCCTTTGATGATTTCCCAGGTGAGGGCGACATTGCCTGACCACTGGTCGGCCTTCTTGGTGTTGGTGACATTCTCGTTCTGATGGATAGGGTTCACCTGCGCAAGGCTCTCGCCCGTCTCAAGCATCTCAAGGTCAATCGGAGAGTTGATGAGTTCATCGGTGGTCATCTTCAGACCTCCCGTCGGCCTTGCGCTGAGAATCTGGGCAAGTGTGTTGAACCTTCCTGCATCGGCGGTAGTGCCCGCTCCCCTCTTGTTGGTGTTTGCATAGTTGACGGTCGCGTCGAAGGTGACATTTTTCCAGAGTTTCTGGGTGAAGCGCACCTTTGCGGTGGTCTTGGTGAAGCCGCTGTTCATAAATATTCCCTCCTCGTCATAGTGGGAGAAGTTGATGGAATACTTGGTCTGCTCGCTTCCTCCGACAACCGAGACATTGTGGTCCTGCGACCAGGTAGGCTTGAAGGTGAGGTCCTGCCAGTTCACGGTGTCGGCGTCACGGTAGTCCTCAAGGGTATTGTAGCGGAATGTCTCCGTCTCGGTGTTCGGCTTGTAATAGGCTGAGGTGTAACTGTTGTTGACCTCGCCCTGAAGTTTGACGAACTCGTAGGCGTCAAGCACATCGAGATATTTCGGGATGATCCTGTAGGAGGCGGATCCGTTGTAGGAGATCATCGGACGGCTGACCTTTCCGGACTTGGTGGTTATCAGGAGCACACCGTTGGCGGCCCTTGAGCCATAGATTGCGGAAGAGGATGCGTCCTTGAGGACCTCGACGGACTCGATGTCGGAGTTGGACAGGAACTCTATGCTCTCCACTTGGAATCCGTCCACGATGTAGAGCGGGGAGTTGTCGCCGTTCAGTGTTCCCACGCCTCGGATGTTGATCTGGAAGTCGGAACCCGGAGTACCGTCGCTCTGGGTGATCTGCACACCGGCAATCTGTCCTCCGAGAGCCCCGGCGATTGAACTTGCCTGATAGCCCTCGATGGCCTCGGATGAGACGGAAGCGACAGATCCTGTCAGATCGCTCCTTTTCATCGCACCGTAACCGACCACGATAATCTCGTCAAGAAGTTGGGTGTCCGGCTGGAGTTTGATCGTCACATCGGTCTGGCCCATCGCAATGAGTTCCTGCTCCTTGTAACCGATATAGGAGATGATGAGTTTGCTCCCTTTTGAGGTTTTGATTGTGAAGTTGCCGTCAAGGTCGGTGACTTCACCGGAAGTGGTGCCGGCAATGGTGATGCCGGCTCCTATCAATGGCTGGTCATTTTCGTCAATGACCCTTCCTTTGATTGTCATATTCTGCGCCAGCGCGGTGGCGGCCAGACAAAGCGAAAGGATTGCGCAAATTATTCGGTTAGTTGTCATATCTCGTAACTATTTTTCAAATGTTGGATCAAACCAGATGGCTAACGGGAAGATTTGTGTGCCATTATTGACATTTTTGACCAGGCCGTCGTTAACATATGTCATCTGACCGGTGAACACTCCGTCAGCCCAGCCTCCGTTATGTTGCCAGAGATTAGGGTTGACTACGACGCTGAACTGCTCAGTCCCATCGGTGCCGTCCACATAGGCCGGAGTGCAGGCATACTGCTCTTCTGTCTTGAGGGCTGTTCCGTTGTAATAGGACATAGGGACCTTTCCTCCGTAATTGGCGGCACCGCTGCTGAGGTTCAGTCCTGTGGCTGCGCTGAAGTCTTCCCAAATGTAACCGAGGAACTTGCCTGCGGCAGGAGCACCGTTGACAAATGCGACGCCGTCTGCATCAGCACCGTTGATGTTGTAGTAATTGAAGGTCCTGCGGTAGTCCATCAGGAACAGTTCTTTGGTCGCGCCTGTGATTTCAGGAACGGCACTCCTTCCTCCAATCGCAGGGTTGACCCTCAGCAAGAAAGGAGAATATTGCTACTGACAAAGCGTTACATTATGATGAAGAAGGCCGGAAATGGTTTTATACT
>JBJEJS010000113.1:0-17184 GCA_051878235.1 Candidatus Cryptobacteroides sp. | reverse complement strand
CACCGCCTTCATCTGGATTTCCGGACCTCCTGCATAGAACGCCGACGCTCCGAGTGCGGCGGTCGCGAGGATGGACCCGCAAGAGGACTCGTAGAGGTCGGCTCCCATTCCTGCGACATCACCCACATTGTCACCCACATTGTCCGCGATTGTGGCAGGGTTGCGCGGGTCGTCCTCAGGGATTCCCGCCTCGACTTTCCCGACCAGGTCAGCACCGACATCGGCGGCTTTGGTGTAGATCCCTCCGCCGACCCTTGCGAAGAGGGCCTGTGTGGATGCTCCCATTCCGAAGGTGAGCATCGTGGTGGTGATTATCACAAGCTTCTGCGCTCCCTCGGCCCCGACGAAGCAGTCAAGGATGAGATACCAGACGGAGATGTCCAGAAGCCCGAGCCCCACGACGGTAAGCCCCATTACGGCTCCGGAACGGAACGCGATTTTGAGCCCCGAGTTGAGGGACCTCCTTGCGGCGTTGGCTGTCCTTGAGGAAGCGTAGGTGGCTGTCTTCATCCCGACGAATCCCGCGAGACCTGAGAAGAATCCTCCTGTCAGGAACGCGAAAGGCACCCAAGGGTTCTGGACCCCGAATCCGTATGCCAGGATTGCGAAGAATACCGCGAGGATGACGAAGACAACCGTCACGACTTTGTACTGCTGTTTCAGATAGGCCATCGCACCTTCACGGACGAATTTTGCGATGTCTTTCATCGTTGCCGTCCCCTCGCTCTCCTTCATCATCTGCCTGAAGAAGATCCAGGCGAAAAGAAGGGCCGTCACAGCGGCTGCGGGGACAAGGTAAAATAGATTGGTCATAATAGTTTTACAGTTAGTGGTTATTACTTGTCAAAATCCTTGTCAGATATTGTCTTGCAAACATATCCATAATTTTTCAATAAACATAGGTTTTGATTGAAAACTTCGCGGCTTTCGTTATGAAATTTAAGTTGCGCAACTGCGGAACACCTTGTTTTTTGCCGTATTCTTTGACATTACAAAACTTTTCATTAAGTTTGCGAGGATATGCCGCCCAAGCGGTGTAAGGAAAATAAAACTAACACATATAATAACAGAAGCGATGAAAGCGTATTCAACCCAAAACATCCGTAATGTGGTTCTTCTCGGCAGCACCAAGTCCGGCAAGACCACATTATCTGAAGCGATGCTCTATGAGGGCAAAGTCATTGACAGACGCGGTACGGTAGAGGCAAAGAACACCGTGTCCGACAATTCGGAGATTGAGCAGATCAACCAGAGGTCAATCTATGCGACTCCTCTTTATGCGGAGTTTATGGACACCAAGTTCAACATAGTGGACACTCCGGGTGCCGATGACTTTGTGGGCGGTGCCGTTTCAGCCTTCAAGGTTTGTGACACCGGAGTCCTGCTCATAAACGCTCAGCAGGGTGTCGAGGTCGGAACAGAGATATTCTCAAGATATGCGGAGCAGTACAACATCCCTCTCATCATCGGAATCAACCAGTTGGACGGAGAGAAGGCTTCCTGGGACGGAGTCCTTGACTCGATGAAGGAGGCTTTCGGAAAGAAGCCAGTCCTCATCCAGTTCCCTGTGAATCCGGGACCGTCATTTGACGGCTTCATCGATGTGCTCAAAATGAAATATTACCATTTTGTCGGAGATGACGGAAAGAGGGAGGACCTTGAGATTCCTGACCAGTACAAGGACGAGGCCGAGGCTCTCCGTGCCGAACTCATCGAAAGGGCAGCCGAATATGACGAGACCCTGATGGAGAAGTTCTTCGATGCGGGTGTCCTGACCGAGGACGAGATCCGCAAGGGAATCGGCATCGGATGCAAGGCAGGGGATGTGCTTCCTGTGTTCTGCCTTTCCGCAAAGAAGGACATCGGTGTCAAGAGGCTTATGGAGTTCACTATAAAGGTGGCTTCGTCGCCTGCCGACAGGAAGTCCCTCACAACCGACGGAAAGGAGATAGAGTGCAAGCAGGATGCCCCTACAAGCATCTTCATCTACAAGACTGCCGTCGAGCAGCATCTCGGCGAGGTGGCATACTTCAAGGTGATGTCCGGTGAACTTACCGAGGGACAGGACCTTGAGAATCCTGAGACCGGCGACAAGGAAAGGATCACCACGATTTACGCCGTTGCAGGAAAGAAGAAGGAGAAAGTGACCGACCTCTATGCGGGAGACATCGGATGTACTGTGAAACTCCGTGCCGCAAAGACCAATGTGACCCTCTCGCAGCCGGGAACGGAAATAGCCTACGAGCACATCAAGTTCCCTGCATCCAAGTACCGCACCGCCATCAAGGCGAAGAACAACAAGGATGACGAGAAGATGAACGAGGCTCTCGGAAAGATTTCCGCAGAGGACCCTACAATCATCGTCGAGTATTCCAAGGAGATGAAGCAGACCATCCTCAAGGGACAGGGCGAGCAGCACATCAATGTCGTTAAGTGGAGACTCCTCAACGAGAACAAGATTGAGATAGACCTCAGCGCACCGAGAATCTCCTACAGGGAGACCATCACAAAGGTTGCCGCCGCAGACTACCGCCACAAGAAGCAGTCCGGCGGAGCAGGCCAGTTCGGAGAGGTGCATCTCCTCGTCTGCCCGTATGTTGAGGGAGAGGACCCTGGCAACAGGTTCAAGGTTGCAGGCCGTGAACTCGTCCTGAACATCAAGGGCAAGGAGACCTACGACCTCGCCTGGGGCGGAAAACTCGAGTTCTACAACTGCGTTGTCGGAGGCGCCATCGATGCACGCTTTATGCCTGCCATCCTCAAGGGTATAATGGAGAAGATGAGCGAGGGACCGCTCACAGGCTCTCTTGCACGCGACATCAGGGTCTATGTCTATGACGGAAAGATGCACCCTGTTGACTCCAATGAAATCTCATTCGTGCTTGCGGCCCGCAACGCCTTCAAAGAGGCCTTCCGCAATGCAGGTCCGAAGATTATGGAGCCTATCTACAATCTTGAGGTTATGACTCCGACCGAATATATGGGTGCTTGTATGTCCGACCTCCAGAACCGCAGGGCTCTCATCGAGGGAATGGGCACGGACCGTGGATTCGATGTCATCAAGGCAAGGGTCCCTCTCGCCGAACTTTACAGGTACTCCACATCACTCAGTTCATTGACATCAGGAAGCGCGACGTTCACAATGAATTTCGCCGAGTTCCAGCCGGTGCCTGGGGATGTTCAGGAGAAACTTCTTAAAGCCTATATGGAGCAGGACAAGGACGAGTAAAAGTTGCATAAAAAGGTGGCTTCTGCGTTGCAGACCTCACCAAAATCCTCACAACCATCAGGTTGCTGCGGTATTTGGTTTCGGTCTGCGCCTTGAATCCCCACTTTTTATCCAACTTTCAGATACTATTGAAGCGCGTGGGGAAATCTTCCGCAGGACATTCTGCAAAGATTTCTCCGCGTGTTTTTTGGAATACTTCCTGTGGGAAAATTTTTATAAGAACAAAAAATATCATACTTTTGTCGGCTTTACATTGAATACAGTCAGCCGAGCCCTATGGTCCGTCACGAGTACATTCATAATGAAGTTTTTGAATTTGAGTCCGGAGGCAGCCTGACCGGTCTCAAACTGGTGTACCACACCTCCGATGTTCCCTGGAGCAGGGGAGACGGCAGGAAGGTGGTCTGGATATGCCACGCCCTGACCGCAAATTCCGATGCGCAGGACTGGTGGCCTGAGATGGTGGGTCCGGGCAGGCTGTTCGACACCGACAGGCATTTTGTCATCTGTGTGAATATGCTGTGCTCCTCCTACGGCTCCTCAGGACCTGCCACAGTGGATCCTGAGACTGGAAAGCCGTATTTCTTCACCTTCCCCAAGACGACGGTAAGGGATATGGTCCGTGCGGAGGCGATTCTGTGCAGGCATCTTGGAATCGACCGTATCGATTTGATGGTCGGCGGTTCAATCGGCGGCTTCCAGGCAATCGAGTGGACGATAATGGAGCCGGAGCTTGTCCGCCAGTCAGTCTTCATCGCGTGCGGCGCGAGGGTGACCCCGTGGCTGACCGCCTGGGAGGAGACCCAGAGGATGGCACTTGAGGCCGACCCTACCTTCCGCGAGTGTGCGAATCTGCGTGGAGGCGAAGCCGGACTGCGCTGTGCAAGGGGCATCGCGATGTTGTCCTACAGGAGTTACAAGGGCTACAACACGACCCAGGAGGAGGTTTCCGAAGACTGTCTTTTCGCCGACAGGGCGGGATCTTATCAGCGTTACCAGGGCAAGAAACTCGCCGACCGCTTTGATGCATATTCCTATTATTATCTGTCGCTTTCGGTTGACAGCAACAATGCCGGAAGGGGCAGGGGAGGGCTTCAGAAGGCCCTCGGCTCGATCAAGGTCAAATGCACCGTCGTCGGCATAGACAGCGACGCCCTTTTCCCGACCGTGGAGCAGAAACTGATAGCCTCGTATATCGGAAATTCCGAATATTTCGAGATAACCTCGGCCTTCGGCCACGACGGTTTCCTTCTCGAATGGGAGCAACTTACGGGGATAATGGCTCCCCTCTTAAAATAGGGGATATTATATATATTTGATATATAGATATATATGACATATAAAATATATAATAAGAAGTAAATATATATAACAGATATTATATATGCAGGTAATGAAATTCGGCGGCACCTCCGTCGCCACCACCGACGCGATGTCAAAGGTCGTGGACATTGTTTCCAAGGCTGTGGAGCGTGACCGCACCATGCTTGTGGTTTCGGCAATCAGCGGCTGCACGGACACCCTTATAAATATAGGCAATCTTGCCGCAAGGCGTGACGAGTCCTACAAGGAACTGATTGACTCATTGCAGGAGAGGCATCACGCGATTATCCGGGAACTGCTTCCGCTGGAGAAGCACGAGGAGTCTCTGGAGGTCTGCGATTCGCTTTTCGACTCGCTCAGGGGAATCGCCCAGGGAGTCTGCCTCCTCGGCGAACTGTCTCCGGCAAGCCTTGACGCAATCCAGAGTTTCGGTGAACTGTGGTCCACGAAGATTCTTGCCACCAAGCTGGCTTCAATCGGAATCGCGACCAAATGGGTGGACTCCCGCGAAATCATCAGGACAGTGTCCCGGGGAGGAAAGAACGTGGCGGATGTCCAGAAGACCTATTACAAGGTCAACCAGATGATTGAGAAGAATCCGATCACCCAGCTTTTCGTGCTGCCCGGGTTCATTGCCTCCGACAGCTGCCACCGCACGACGACCCTCGGAAGGGGAGGCTCGGACTATTCCGCATCATTGTTCGCCGTCGGTTGCAACGCCCGCATCCTTGAAATCTGGACCGATGTGCCGGGAATGATGACGGCCAATCCGAAAATCGTCCCTACGGCACGCACAATCAAGCACATCTCCTACCGTGCGGCTTCGGAGCTCTCGCATTTCGGGGCGAAGGTGATTTACCCGCCGACAATCCAGCCGGTCATTTCCGAGGGGATTCCGATTTATGTGAAGGACACATTCGACCCTGAGGCTTTTGGAACCCTTATCGAGAAGAATCCTCCGCGCGGGAGGGAGAAACTGATCGGAATCTCGAATTCAGACGACATCGCCCTTCTCTCTTTGGAGGGAAGCGGTATGGTCGGCATCCCGGGATTCTCCAGCCGTCTTTTCGAGACGCTCAGCCAGAATGACATCAACATCATACTCATCACCCAGGCATCTTCCGTGCACACAATGTGCATCGCCGTCTCGTCAAAGGATGCCGAGAAGGCGAAGGAGGCCGCCGACAGGTGCTTCGCCTACGAGATTTCCCTCGGCAAGCTCAATCCTCTGAAGGTGGAGAAGGGCTATTCCATCGTCTGCCTTGTGGGGGACGATCTTCTCAACCAGAGCGGCTCGACAGGGCGTATGCTCGCCGCACTCGGACGGCACAGCATCCCTGTGAGGGCAATCGCACAGGGGTCTTCCGAAAGGAATGTCTCCGTCATCATCTCCTCAAAGGATGCCGCCCGTGCCATCCTGCACATCCACAACGAGTTCTTTGACAGGACTCCGCTGAAGGACATCAACCTGTTCATAGCGGGTTTCGGTGTCGTGGGCAAGGCCCTTGTGGAAATCATCGCGAAGAATGGCGACAGGATTGCCGAAAGGACAGGCAAGAGGCTCCGCATCTGCGGACTTTCCAACAGCAGGAAATATGCGGTTGACAAATCCGGACTGGACCTTGCCAATGTCGGGGAACTTCTCGCCTCAGGGGAGAGCGCGGCTGACGAGGCTTATTTCGAGAGGCTCGCGGAACTTTCGCTTGAGAACTCCGTGTTCGTTGACTGCACGGCATCCTCTGACATTTCATACAAGTATATGAACCTGTTCAAAAAGGGATATTCGGTGGTCGCCTGCAACAAAATCACCTTCTCCGCACCGTACAAGCAGTACAGGATGCTGAAACAGTCGGCCCTTGAGAACGGTGCATCACTGAAATATGAAACAACAGTCGGCGCCGCCCTGCCGATTCTGGAGTCCATCTCCCGCAGCGTCAACAGCGGTGACGAAATCATCCGCATCGAGGCCGTCCTTTCAGGAACCCTGAACTACATCTTCAGCACCTACAAAGGCGGTGAGGGCGGGACCTTCGCACAGGTCGTCAAGCAGGCGCAGGACGCAGGCTACACGGAGCCGGATCCGCGTCTGGACCTCAGCGGAAGGGATGTGCTCCGTAAACTTCTCATCCTCTCTCGTGAGGCGGGAGTGGGCATTGACGAGAAGGATGTGGAGATTTCCCCTATCCTCTCACCTGAGTTCTTCTCCGTGAAGATTCCTGAGTTCTACAAAATGCTTGAGGAGAATGAGGAAGTCTTCGCTGCAAGGTATCGGGAGGCTGCCCAGAAAGGCCTGAGGCAGAGGTTTGTGGCATCCCTCGTCAAGGACGGCTCATCACCTTTCGGCTACAGGGCGAAGATCGGGCTTGAGAATGTCGCTCCGTCAAACCCTCTGTACAATCTCTGCGGCACGGACAACTCTGCAATCATCACGACAGAGTTCTATCCGTCCCCATTGGTCGTGCAGGGAGCGGGCGCAGGAGCAAGGCAGACCGCCTCAGGGGTGCTCAATGACATCCTTCAATAGTGAATAAAAACAAAACAGTATAAACAATGAAAGTAGCAGTTGTCGGTGCCACAGGCTTGGTGGGCACCCGTATGTTGGAAGTGCTTGCGGAAAGGAACTTCCCGGTGACAGAACTATATCCGGTTGCCTCGGCAAAGTCGGTGGGCCGCAAAATCACATTCCAGGGCAAGGAATACTCCGTAGTCAGCGCGGATGATGCAATCGCCGCCCGTCCTGACCTCGCCCTGTTCTCTGCGGGAGGGGGCACTTCTGCGGAACTCGCCCCGAAATTTGCGGCTGTGGGCTGCCGTGTGGTTGACAATTCCTCACAATGGCGTATGGACCCTACCAAGAAACTCGTCGTTCCTGAAATCAACGGGGATGTCCTTGAGGAGTCCGACTACATAATCGCGAATCCTAACTGCTCCACAATCCAGATGCTCCTTCCTCTTGCCCCTCTCCACAAGGAATACCGGATCAGGAGGATAGTCGTCTCCACCTACCAGTCCGTGACAGGAACGGGTTACAAGGCCGTTGACCAGATGAAAGCCGAGAGGGAAGGCGGGAAATGGGGTGAATATCCTGCCGTTTATCCGTATCCCATCGACCAGAACATCCTGCCGCACATCGACTCCTTCCTTGAGAGCGGCTACACGAAAGAGGAGATGAAGATGGTCAACGAGACCCACAAGATTCTCCGTGACGACACCATCGGCGTTTCCCCGACAACCGTCCGCGTGCCTGTGCAGGGAGGTCATTCCGAGTCAGTCAACCTTGAGTTCGAGAGGGACTTCACCCTTGAGCAGGTGCGCTCCCTGATGGAGAATATGCCCGGGGTCATCGTTCAGGACGACCCTCAGAACAACATATACCCTATGCCTCTGTTCGCCTGGGGAAAGAATGAGGTCTTTGTGGGCCGCATCCGCCGTGACCCGTCCGTGAAGTACGGCCTGAATTTCTGGTGCGTCGCCGACAACCTCCGGAAAGGGGCGGCAACCAATGCCGTTCAGATCGCCGAACTTCTCCTTGAAAAGGGTTTCCTGCCAAAATAATTTTTGAGTTTCTTCAGAATCTGAACAGGTCGTCCATAGTGACCACTTTCTGAAAACGGCTTGAATATTCGTTCCTCTTCAATCCGTAGGTTGTTATAAGGACATTGGCAATGCTTCTCCTGTTGTTGAAGAATTCTGATGTCCTTTCAACTCTGCTCATCAGTTTGCGCGAATATTCGGAACTTACGCTGTATTCGTCATTGCAGAACTTAATCTCACAGACATTTACAATCCTGTCCGCCCTGTCAATGACAAGGTCAATCTGCATCCCTTCCCGAGATTCAGAGGCGTCAATATTCCAGGCTGACTCGGTCGTCTGGACCCCGGAAATTCCAAGAGCGTGTTTGACTTGTTCGATATGTCCGAAAACAATCTCCTCAAAAGCCAGCCCCAGCCAGCTGTACATTGCCGGAGAATTGTAATGCGTCTGCCAGAAGTTCTTGTTGTCTTTGTTTTTCTTTACATAATGCAGGTAAAAAGAGCAGAACTGGTCAGAAAGCCGGTATTTCAGCACCTTTTCCCCGAACGGTCTGTAAGAAGCGACCAGTTTGCTTTTCTCCAATGCCTGAAGTGCTTTTGAAAATGTCCCTCCGGCAGAAATCTTTAATTCTCCGATAATCTCATCCCTCGTCAGACCGCATCTTTTCCTTCCTATTGCCTGAATGATTGATTTGAGTGTTTCAGGATTGGCAAATTGGGAGGAAAACAACCTGTCAAACTCATCATACAAAAGAGAATCCTTGTTGAAAAGCAGAGCATCGATGTTCTGTACTACGCTCAGGTCTTCCCTGAACTGTGTAAGATAATATGGAATCCCTCCAAATGCCATATATGCCTGAATGATGTCATACCTGTCAAGATGGAACCCCTCTTCCTTTAAAAGTTCTTCGCATTCACTTAAGGTAAAGGGTTTGACATAGATGCTGGAAGTCACCCTGTCGTACAATCCTCCTTTGTTGTCCAGCATTTCGTCAAATATCCAGGATGTAGCAGATCCGCATACTATGAGCTTGACGTGTTTCCTGGCGGAGCACCAGTCATTGCAGAAATGCTCAAAAGCCTGGACAAATCCTGACCGTGGCGTGTCCATCCATGGGAGTTCGTCTATGAAAATTACTTGATTTGTACCGTCTGCTTTGCTGTCAAGCAGTTCCTGAAGCAGATGCAAAGCTTCGGACCAGGAACCCGGACTTGGGGTGCCTCCTTGCAGACCGTATGTCCTCAATGAATAGTAGAACTCATTCAATTGTTTCTGCAAGAGCCCTTTGGGTGATTTCGTGTCAAAAGGGGACAGGGCAGTATGCTTGAATGAGAACTTGTTCCCGAAGAATTCATTTATTAGGTAGGTCTTTCCCACCCGTCTCCTTCCATATACCACGACAATCTGAGCCTTGTTTTTGTCAACAACTTTTTGAAGAATCAGTTTTTCCAAATGTCTTCCAACCATAATGCAATCGTTATTTGGCCACAAATATATAAAAATATTATATTTTGGCTAAATTAAATTTTTAATCCAGCCAAATATTCCGTAGCGAATGTCTTCCTGCCAAAATAATTTTTGAGTTTCCCCTACTTGTGTTATCTTTGCGGTACTAAAAACTCCTAATAAATTTCTAAAAACTTATGAGACAAACACTTAGGCGTTTAGTTATCCTTTTAGGGGGGGGTAATTACCGCATCAGTATGCGCATTCGCGCAGGTCACCACTTCATCAATCAGGGGTTCGGTCAATGACAAATCGGGTGCTGTTGTCGGCGCTCCGGTCGTTGCCGTGCACACACCTTCCGGCTCTTCATTCTATGCCGTGACTGACAAGAACGGAGCCTATCGTATCAACGGCCTTAATCCGGGCGGTCCTTACACAGTGACAATCGAAATGCTCGGATACCGCAAAGTGGAAACCAATGGTGTCTATGCACCTCTTGGTGAGACAGTATCAGTGAACGCCACTCTCGAAGAGGAGGCTTTGAACCTTGAGGCGGCGGTGTTCACCGCAGATGCAACAGATTCCGGAATGAACATCAGTCGTTCCGGTGCGGGCACATCCGTGAGCCTCAAGACGATGACGGCCCTGCCTACCACAAGCAGGAGCCTGAACGATGTGTTGAAACTCACTCCGCAGGCTTCTTCAACATCCAACGGTCTTGCAATCGGAGGAGGCAACTACAGGTCATCCTATGTGACTGTCGATGGAGCGGCATTCAACAATGCGTTCGGTATCGGTTCCAACCTTCCTGCCGGCGGTACTCCGATCTCTCTCGACGCCCTTGAGCAGATGTCAGTGAACATCACTCCGTTCGACGTGCGTCACTCAGGCTTCACCGGCGGTGCGATTAACGCCGTGACCAAGAGCGGTACAAACGAATGGCACGCTTCCGTCTATGACTACTTCACCAGCGAGCAGCTCAAAGGTGACAGGGTTGAGGACAATGTGGTCAATCTCTCCAAGTCAGTCAACAATATTACGGGCGTCACCCTCGGCGGTCCGATCATCAAGAACAAGCTCTTCTTCTTCGTCAATGCCGAGTACATTGTGGACAAGGTTCCCGGTTCGACGAAGGTCGTAAGACAGAACGACAGCGAGGCTTTCGGCGGAAGCACCGGAAAGGTCCGTCCTACAGAGGCATTTATGAATGAGGTCAAGGACTATCTGGCAACCACCTACGGTTATGACCCGGGCCGTTATCAGGGCTATTCCCTCAGCACTCCTGACTGGAAGATTATGGCGCGCGTTGACTGGAACATCACTCCTGAGCACAGGTTCAACATCCGTTTCAGCCACACCAAGAATTATGATTCGAATTCTCCTTCATCATCAGTGAATCCTCTCGATCCTAATCCATACAACAGGAACGTTTACGGAAGAACTTCCGACTATGCCCAGTTCTTCGAGAGTTCACGTTACTATCAGGAGCAGAACTTCACGTCCCTTGCAGCCGAACTCAATTCAAGTTTCCTCAATGGCACAGTGAACAACAAGTTCCGTCTCACCTGGTCACACCAGAACGAGCCGCGCAGCTTTGTCGGAGATCTTTTCCCTACAGTGGACATTCTTCAGGCCATCGACTCTGACGGAGACGGTGTAAATGACACTCGTGCTCTTCTGACCTCCTTCGGACCGGATCCTTTCACATACGGAAACCTTCGTGACGTGCAGACCGTCATCGTTACCGACGAGGTCACCATTACCAAGGGCATCAACGACATCGTCGCCGGTCTCCAGTTTGAGTGGAACGACACCAAGAACGGCTTTATGCAGGGTGGTGCAGGTTACTATGTTTACAATTCCTGGGAGGATTTCAAGAACAATGCAGCTCCTGCCGCATTCGCAATCACCCACTCAAACCGTGATGACCTCAAGCAGGTGTTCCCTGCATTCCAGTATATGCAGGCTTCAGCATACGTTCAGGACGAAATCAACTTCAGCGACTACTTCAAGCTCACTGCCGGCCTGCGTTTCGAAATGCCTTTCTATCCGAGCATCGAAGGCAACGAGAACAAGGAATTCCTCTCTCTTGCAAAAGAGGGGACAAGCCTTTACGGACACTCTACTGCAGATATGCCTAAGGCACGCCTGAATGTCTCTCCACGCATCGGCTTCAACTGGGACATCCTCAAGAACAGGAATCTCATCCTCAGGGGAGGCACAGGTATCTACACCGGACGCATCCCGTTCGTTTGGATTGTTTCAGCCGCCGGCAACAGCAACTGCCTCCAGGCGCAGTACATCACCACAACTGACGGTGTTTCCTCAGGTGCGGACATCAGCGCGACTGTTTCAGATGCTCCTAAATTCCACACATCTGTAAGCGACATCCTCACCGACCTCTACGGCGGTGCATTCAAGTCAAAGGACCTCCCTGCCCCTACAGCAGCCACTATCCTTGACAAGAAACTGACAATGCCGACAACCTGGAAGTCATCCCTCGCTCTTGAGGGCCGCATCCCGGGAGGCATCAAGGCTACCCTTGAGGGTATCTACAACTACGACATCACTTCTGTTTACTGCAACAAGCTCGGGCAGGCTGAAGTGGAGGGCGGCGTACAGCTCCCTGGCGAGCCGGCTCCAAGAAAACTCTGGAAATCAGAGGGCATAAAGAACTCAGCCGGCAAGACTGTCGCTCCTTACTACATCACCAATGCTCCAAAAGGTCTGCACGGTTACTATTATTCAGTGACTGCACAGCTGCAGAAGGACTTCAATTTCGGTCTCTCCCTTATGGCAGCCTACACTTACAGCAGTTCAAAGTCTGTTTCCGATGCAATTGGAGACCAGATTTCTTCAGCCTACAACACGATGACCTACACAGTGAACGGTTCCAACACTCCTGAGCTTGGTTACTCTACCTATGTTTCTCCTAACAGATTCATAGCAAACATCAGCTACAGGATTCCTCAGGGCAGGAAGGGAACTACCACAATCGGTCTCTTCTATGAAGGCTACAACCATTGCTATATTGGAAGCTATTCTTACTCAAGGTATTCCTACACTATGCCGAACCAGACAAGTGACGGTGGTGCCGCCAACCTCATCTACATCCCTACTACTGAAGAATTGAAGGGTATGCCATTCTCTTCAGATGAGAACAGGGACGCTTACGAGGCATTCATCGCCGGCGACAAATATCTGAGCAAGCACAGAGGAGAGTACTCCACAAGAGGCGGTGCAGTCGCTCCTTGGCAGAGCCGCTTCAACCTCAAGCTCGCGCAGGACATCAACTTCAACACAGAGCGCAGGAAAACCCACACAATCCAAATCGGTCTGGACATCAACAACGTCGCCAACCTGCTGAACAGCAAATGGGGTCTTACTGACCGTATGAACACGGACAGCATCCTGGCTTACAAGAGCGGTAAATACACATTCACTGCTCCTACCTGGACGAAGTACAACAGCACATATTCAACCTGGAATATGCTCCTGAGCCTCCGCTACTTCTTCTAACAGAGAACATTTCTTCCGTGCGGGACCTTCCTTCGCTTATCGGCGCGGGTTTATAAAAGAATTACAACAACAACTTCTCCCGCACGGATTCCATACGAAAAGGGCTGAACTGTCTCCGGACAGTCCGGTCCTTTTTGTGTGCAATCGGCACAAAATAATTTTTGAGTTTCCCCTACTTGTGTTATCTTTGCGGCGTTGTAATTCTTTTATAAACTATTAAAACGCTATGAAACAATCGTTTAAGCGGCTGCTGCTTCTTTTTGTTGCAGTGGCTTTTGCTGGTGTCTGCACCTTTGCTCAGGTCACGACATCTTCTTTGGGTGGTCGTGTCGTTGATGAAGCGGGTGTCCCTGTTGTTGGGGCTGCCGTGGTCGCGACTCACACTCCATCAGGAACAGTCTATGGTGTAACAACCAATGGAGAAGGACGTTATGCTGTCAACGGCATGCGTGCCGGCGGTCCTTACACTGTGGAGATTTCTTGTCTTGGCTATCAGTCTCTGACCTACACGGACGTGACTCTGAACCTCGCGGAAACAGCTGCATTGAATGCGAGCCTCAAAGAAGATTCCCAGATGCTGAGTGAGGCAATGGTAATTGCGGCTCCTGCTTCTAAATTTTCTTCAGAGAAAACAGGAGCGGCTACTAACATTTCAAGCAGCGACATCACATCTCTCCCGACTATCAGCAGGAGCATTACCGATGTGACAAAACTTTCTCCATACGGTGGAAACGGTATGAGTTTCGCCGGAACAGATGGCCGTACTGCCAACTTTACCGTTGATGGAGCCAATTTCAACAACAACTTCGGTTTGAGTGACAAACTCCCTGGTGGCGGCAGCCCTATCTCAATTGATGCCCTTGAGGAGATGCAGGTTGTGATTTCCCCTTACGATGTCCGTCAGACCAATTTCATCGGAGGAGGAGTGAATGCCATCACAAAATCAGGTACGAACACTTTCAAAGGTAGTGCTTACGTATATCACAGAAATGAATATATGCGTGGTAATACCGTATACGGAACTGAAATCTCCGGAGCTCGTGACAGGGACCGCAATACAATCTACGGTCTGACACTTGGCGGCCCTATCATCAAGAACAAACTCTTCTTCTTCGTAAGTGCGGAGTATGCAAAGAGTCCTACAGTCGCTGTACGTTGGAGGGCATCCGAGGATGGTGTCGGAGATGACAGCAAGAGTCTTTCATACGCTTCCGTAGAGGATATGGAAAGAGTGAAGACTCACGTAATGAATAAATATGGCTACGACACAGGTTCATACACTGATTTCCCTGCGGATGAGAGCAATCTGAAACTCCTTGCGAGAATTGATTGGAACATCACAAAAGACCATCATCTGGCTGTGCGCTACAACTACACCAACAACACTTCGTGGTCGGCTCCGAATGCCTCTTCAATGGATGGTGGTACAAGGTCGGCATTTGCGCGTACATCCCTGTATTCAATGGCGTTTGCCAATTCGATGTATTCAATGAACAACATTGTCCACACAATCTCTTTGGATTTGAACAGCAGGATAAGTGATGACCTTTCCAACCAGTTCCTCGCGACTTATTCAAAACTTGACGATGTCCGCGGATCCAATTCAGATGAATTCCCGTTCATTGACATCCAGGACGGTACAGGAACAAATACCCAGTATATGTCTCTCGGATACGAACTGTTTACCCACAACAATGCAGTTCACAACAATGTCCTGAACATAAAGGATGACCTTGTTTATTATAAGGGAAACCACAAGCTCACGATGGGTTTGAGCTATGAGTATCAGATGGCTGACAACGCCTATATGAGGAACGGAACGGGTTACTACCGTTATTCAAGTGTCGATCAGTTCCTGAACGGGGCGATTCCTGAGGTAGTCTGCCTTACTTACGGCTATGACGGGGAGAAAGCACCTGCAGCACGTGTCCAGTTCCACAAACTCGGCGTTTATGCCCAGGATGAGTGGAATCCTGTTGATAACTTCAAATTGAGCTACGGTCTCCGTCTGGACGGTCTGTTCTTCGACAACAAGGATTTGAAGACAAATGCTGCCATCAAGGCTCTCACCTACTATGACAGCAAAGGTAATGAGCGTCATATTGACACTGGCAAGTGGCCGAATGCGAGCTTGACTGTTTCTCCACGTGTAGGTTTCTCCTGGAACATCCTCAAGGATAAGAGTCTCACGATGCGTGGCGGTACAGGTCTGTTCTCAGGCCGTCTTCCTTTGGTGTTCTTCACCAATATGCCTACCAACTCAGGTATGGTACAGTATCAGGCGCAGATCGGTCCTTCAACCAAGTATGCCAATCTTCCTGCTGCCGTCAGGGAAAAATATGCCAGTGTAAATGATCTTCTTGCAGAGTTTGCCAACGGTCTTGTAGTTGACCAGAACGGCAAGGCAACAACCCAGGCCCTGCTTGACAAACTGCACAAGCTGGGTTATCCGACAACGATTTCTTCTGAGGACGGCACTGTCCCTTCTTCCATCTCGGCTGTTGATCCAAAATTCAAGATGCCTCAGGTTTGGAAAACATCACTTGCATTTGACTACAAGTTCCCAACATCATTCCCGTTCACTATGTCCGCGGAAGGCATCTTCAACAAGACTGTCAATGGTGTGACCATTTCAGACTGGTCTATGAGACCAATAAACGGTTATGCAAGGTGGAACGGTGCTGACAACCGTCCTATTTATCCTTCTGACTTCAGGAGCGCCACAAAGGCTTTCGTGCTTGAGAATACGAACAAGGGATATGGATATTCTGCGAGCGTGTCTATGAATATGCGCCCGGTAGAGTGCCTCTCACTTATGGCAGCTTATACTCACACAGCCTCCAAGGAACTCACAGGGCTGCCGGGTTCTGCAGCTGAGTCTGCGTTCACATACGTGCCTACTTCAGAAGGTCCAAACCACATCAAACTTCACAATTCACAGTATGTTACTCCGGACCGTTTCATCGCTTCCCTCACTTACTCCGACAAGGGAGGAAACAGTTTCAGCTTCATTTATGAGACCTGGAGAGGCGGTTATAATTACTCTTATATGCTGTCAAACGATATGAACGGGGACGGTTATGCCTACGATGCCCTCTACATACCTACTGATGAGCAGGTCAAAAACGGGGATTTCCGTTTCAAGTCTGACGACGACCGTGACCGCTTCATGGATTATGTCCACAAGGACAAGTATTTGAGCAAGCATCAGGGTGAGTATGCCGAGGCTTACAGCATTTATTCTCCTTGGGTGCACAGACTTGATTTCGGCTACAAACATGATTTCAAGATCAAGGCCGGCAAATCCGTGAACACCATCCAGCTCAGTCTTGACATCAAGAATCTTCTCAATCTTTTCAGCTCAAGTCTGGGAGTCAGCAAGATTATGAATCCAAAACTGAACAGTGGCAGAATCCTGAAATATGAAAGTACTGACACCGAGGGATATCCTGTTTTCTCAACCCCTTCGGCAGTCAACAAGTCAGTCGAGACTTTCACTCCGAACTATGTGATCGGGCAGTGCTGGTACGCTTCAGTGGGTATAAAATATATGTTTAACTAATTGAGAATTCTTTGATTATGAAACTCAAACATTTACTGTCGATATTACTGCCAGCCGCACTCCTTTCAATAGGATGTACGGAGTTGTCAAAGGATTCGTTTGACAACATAAAGCTTGACAATACATTCCTCTCCATCCCTTCAGAAGGCGGTTCTGTCGCTTTGAAGGTGACTGCCACTGAGGATTGGAAATTCGTCATTGATGAAACTTGGCCTGAAGCCATAAGTTTCAACAAGGATGAGAACGGAAGCGCCTACAAAGCAAAACACGATTTCTGGGGAAATCTTACCAATCCGGAAGAGCAGATTAAGAAAAGAACGGCTACCTGGCTCACTTCATCGGTTCTTGAGGGCAAAGCTGGTGAGACAACCGTGAATTTCACTGCGGAAGCATTCGACAACGGCCGTGAATTCACACTTGGCATTGTATGTGGAAACAACAAACAGTATGTTGTCGTTCGCCAGGGTTCCCTTGTCCCTGTTTCATTGACTTCTGCTGAAATACTCGAGAAAGCGGTTGTCGGTGGTGCTTATCAGACGGAGGGCATTGTCACACAGTTGGGTAACTATG
>JBJEJS010000112.1:0-3343 GCA_051878235.1 Candidatus Cryptobacteroides sp. | reverse complement strand
CCGTGAACAGGGTTGACGGTGAGCCTTCCCTCCAGAAGACTTTCCGCGCCGCTCCGGATGTGACCTGGGAGAAGTCGCGCAACTTCAATGTGGGCTTTGAGACCAAGTTCTTCGACAGGCTTTCCGTGAATGCCGACTTCTTCATCAAGGAGACCAAGGACATGATCTACAACAGGCCTCTCGCCCCGAGCCAGGGAGCCCCTTCCAGCCAGTTGGTCAACGATATGGATATGAGGAATATGGGTGTCGAGTTTGAAATCAGCGCGGATGTGTTCAAGAGCAGGAATTTCCATTGGAACATCACCCTGAACGGGACCCATTACAAGAACGCCCTGACGAAACTTCCGTCGGACAAGCCGCAGACGGGTTATGCCGCCTACCCTTACTGGAGGTCTCTGGGAGGTTCCCTATATGACTTCTACCTTTACGAATATGCCGGTGTGAACCCTAAGTCGGGTCTTCCGCTTTATGCCAAATACACCACCAATGATGACGGGACCGAATCAGTCTCTTATGTGTCCACGACTGCGGACGCTACCCTCAGGCGCATAGGAAAGACCTCAATCCCTGACCTCTACGGAGGATTCACCACCAGTTTCAGTTTCTTCGGGGTGGATGTGAGCGCATCCTTCGCCTACCAGATCGGAGGCTGGACGATGGATTCAAGTTATGCCTCCCTTATGAGTTCGGGTACGCTCGGAACCAACTGGCACAAGGACATATTCGACAGGTGGACCCCTCTGAACACCGATTCGGACATACCGAGGCTTCAGAACGGCTACCAGGAGTCCAACCAGATGTCCACCCGCTTCCTCGTTCGTTCCGACTACATCAGTCTCCGCAACGCGACGATAGGTTATTCGTTCCCGCAGAAGATTCTCGGCAAAGTCCAGAACCTCAGGATATACATAACAGGTGACAACCTGTGGTATCTCTCAAGGAGGCAGGGACTTGATGTCCGCCAGTCTTTCAGCGGAAGCGCAGGTTTCAATTATTCAGCCCTCAGGACAGTGTCCGGAGGAGTGCAGATAACATTCTGACGGGAGGGACAGTTATGATGAAAAATTTGAAAAACATATTTCTTTGCGCGTCCGTGCTTGTTCTTGCAGTATCCTGCTCGGACAAATATTTCGATGTCGATATGACGGACTACCTCACCGGCAACAAGGCGGCCGATATGGTGGACAACGATCCGGAATATCTTTCCTCGTATGTGCAGGGACTTTATTCCCAGATGGTGCAGTTCAATGCAGGAAACACTGGAGGAAGGGAGCACGATGATTTCGGAATGCTGTCCTGCCTGATGATAGGCGACTGGATGGCCGGTGACATCGTCCTTCACGGAATGTCAAGTTGGGGAGTGGACGACTACAGGTTCGACTACCGCAACTCCAACTACAAGAGGCCTTACCAGTTCTGGAGCACATTCTACACTCTGATAAACAACTCCAACACCATCATAGACTTCTTCAAGACGGGTGTTGACCCTACCAATGTCTCCTCAAGGGGTTATCTCGGACAGGCGTATGCGGTCAGGGCGTTGTCCTACCTTTACCTTCTGATGTTCTTCCAGGACCCGACTAATGCGGACGGGTCGTTCAACCACTCCGCAAAGGGTGTTCCTGTAGTCTATGCCTCAAGGGACGCCAAGTCGATTGAGACAATCTCGGAGCGTCAGGGCCGCAGTACTGTGGGTGCCGTCTGCGAGCACATCGAGGAGAACTTGAATGAGGCCCTGAAACTTCTCGACGGCTATACCCGCCCGAGCAAGATAATGATTGACAAGAAGGTTGCCTGCGGTATCGCTGCGAGATACTATGCCTGGACCCAGCAGTGGGAGAAGGTTGCGGAACTCGCGGCCGAGGCACGCCAGGGATACACCCTTATGGACGAGACAAGGCTCCACGCAGGTTTCAAGGACATAGAGGACTCCGAGGTGATGTGGGGCTTCAACCACACGGCCGAGACCCAGACCACTTATGCGTCCTTCTTCTCGCAGATGAGCAGCGAGTGCACCGGATATGCGGGCCTGGACCAGATGGGCAAGATGATTGACAGGAGCCTTTATGAGAGCATCCCGAATTCGGATTACCGCAAGTCGCTTTTCAACGGTCCTAACGGAGGAGAGGTCTGCAAGGAAAACCCGAGCGCGGTCGCTTCCTCGAAGGCTTATGCGAACCGCAAGTTCGGCTATGACTCACAGTGGCTCCAGGACTACATCTATATGAGGGCTGCGGAGATGTATCTCCTTGAGGCGGAGGCATACGCAAGGCTTGACAAGACTTCCGAGGCACAGTCGGTGATGTCACAACTGATGACTTTGAGGGACCCTGCCTGGAACAAGACCGCGACTGTTGACGAGATTCTTCTCCAGAGGAGGATAGAACTCTGGGGCGAGGGCTTCTCGTTCTTTGACAGGAGGCGTACCTCCCAGGGCATAATAAGGTCATACACGGGAACCAACCACAACATCGAGGTGCTCACCAAGATTGTGGATGTGCCCGCCCACCACAAATATTGGCTGTTCCAGATTCCTGAACGGGAACTCCAGGAAAACTCCTTTATCAAGGCCGAGGATCAGAATGAACTGTAAAAGAAAAGGTTATGAGATATAAAGCATATATGTTGGCGTTTGCCTCCTCCCTTCTGGCACTTTCCTGCTCGAAAGCGCCGGAAAAGGACACAGTCGAGGAGGGCTTCACTCCGATGGGGGATCTTCCTCAGGTCTCAATCAGCACGGAAAACATCGACGTGCAGGAGTACGAAGGCAAGGTCTATGTGGATGTGACATATTCCGGAATCACCTCCTCGATGAAGAAGGTGGAACTGGGGGTGATGTCCTCCACCGACTTCGACTTCTACCAGTCGAGTGCCGTGACAGTCTCCGGCTCCAACGGGACTTACCGCACCGCAGTTCCGGTGACACCGGGCAAGACCAATTGGATTATGGGTATGGCATCAACCCAGGGAGGAGCCTCATATTCAAGGAAGATTGCGGTCGAGGTGCCCGATGTGCCTTGGTACTATAAGATTCCTGATGCGTATGTGGGTGATTTCCTTTCAGAGGCCTCATCCTATCCGAACCATCAGATATATATGACATTCAGCACGGATTTCAGGAATGCGGTCATCTACAATTTCGACCCGTATGTGGCTTCTGTGACGGAGGGATACAGTGCCGAGTCGAAGACATCCAACTATATCGTCGGCTCCCTCGACCTTGAGAGGCGGGTGATCACTTTCACTTCTTCGGGAGGACAGTTCTTCCCTATGAACGATTCGGTCTATATGTATGCCCCGATAGCGTCGTATGTCAACGGTGTCATCAGGCTTGCCGATTCAT
>JBJEJS010000111.1:0-3348 GCA_051878235.1 Candidatus Cryptobacteroides sp. | reverse complement strand
GAGGCGGTCAAGAATCCTCTCGGACTCATCAACCAGACAGATGCCCAGAGCGAGGTATGGAGAGTGGTGGCAAACGCAGAGGCGGACTACAGGATGCACTTCCTGCCTGACCTCAAACTGCATCTCGCCTACGGCTACGACTATGCGACGGGAAAAGGCTACACCTTCGTTCCTGAGACCGCCGCATCAAACTACGACCAGAAAGGTTATTACGCCCCTTACGGGCCTGCCCAGAAGCACAACAGCCTTTTCACTGCATATCTGAACTACAGCACCGTAATCGCACCTGCGAAACTCAGGATTGACGCGACTGTGGGTTATGACTGCCAATGGTGGAAAGCCACAAGTGCGGGCGGAGACATTTACAACGCCGCAGGAGAAAGCCTCAACGGAGCCATCCTCCCGACCGACCAGAGGCACGCTCTGATGTCATATTACGGACGTCTCAACCTCTCCTATGACTCACGCTACATCCTGACAGCCACAATCCGTAGGGACGGGACATCCCGCTTCTCCCCTCAGACAAGGTGGGGAACATTCCCTTCATTCGCCCTTGCGTGGAACATCTCCCAAGAGCCGTTCCTCAGGGATGTCAAACAGGTCAGCGACCTGAAGGTCAGGGCAAGTTACGGTGTGACAGGACAGCAGGACGGAATCGGCAACTACAACTACATCCCTGTCTATTACACAGGGACCTCAAACAACCAGTACATATCTTCCGACGGGCAGCCTATCAGCACAATCCTTCCGTCATCCTATGTCAGCGACCTGAAATGGGAGACCACAAAGGCCTGGAATGTCGGACTTGACTTCGGCTTCCTTGATGACAGGATCTCAGGAAGCGTCGATTATTACACCCGCAAGACATACGACCTCCTTGCCACCGTTCCTGCACCTGCGGGGACCAACTTCGCGAGGATGATCACGACCAATGTGGGAAATATGGAGAGTTACGGAATCGAGGGGACCCTGAACTTCGTACCTGTCAGGACAAGGGACTGGACCTGGGAGATCGGCGGAAATGTCACCTGGCAGAATGTCAAGATCACCAACCTGACTCTGATTGACAACGGAGAAGTGACCGAGACCCTCGTCGGACCGATGATCGACCAGAAATATGTGCAGGTGATGACAGAAGGGCAGGCACCTTACAGTTTCTTCGTCTACAAGCAACTTTACGACACCGACGGGAAGCCGATTGAGGGGGCATACGCCGACCTCAACAAAGACGGTGCGATCACCATTGATGACCGCTACTGCTACCACTCCCCTGCCGCCGATGTGCTTATGGGCTTCCACACATCCCTCAGATGGAAGAGCCTCACCCTCTCGACAACCCTCAGGGCAAGCATAGGGAACTATGCCTATAACGCGATGGCTGTCAACACCGGCGCGCTTGAGACAATGAAATACAGTGCACCTCAGTTGAGCAACCTCCATTCAAGTTACCTCGACACAGGATTCAAGGTGCGCCAGTTCTATTCGGACTACTATGTGGAGAACGCCTCATTCCTGAAGATGGACAACATCACCATCAGCTACGACTTCGGAAGAATCAAGGACATAGTCGGAATCAGGGCATCCCTGATGATGCAGAATGTCTTCACGATCACGAAATATTCAGGTGTCGACCCTGAAATTCCGAACGGTTTCGACAGTTCGTTCTATCCGCGTCCCCGCATCGTCTCACTCAGCCTCGGCTTCGACTTCTAATGAATATATATAATATCTCAAATGAATATATATAATATGAGAAATATAGGAATAAAAATTCTCTCCGTCCTTTCAGCGTCCGCGCTGACGGTGTCCTGCTCACTTGACCAGTACCCGCACACGGAGACCACCGCCAAAGATGTGTATGCGACAGCCGCGAATTACGAAGCAGTCCTGTCGGGCATATATACCTCTATGATCATAAACCTCTCCAGCATATCGGACGACGACAGGTTCCAGAACTACAGCCGCGCGCTGATAATGTTCCAGGAAGCGACGACCGACAATCTGGACAATGTCTGGGCGGCAGGAGAAAGCACCACCGACCTGAACAATCTGTCGTGGACGGCAGGAGACCCTTGGGTTTCGGCCATATATTACCATATATTCAATATAATCACTCTCTCCAACGAATTCATCCGCAACGCGGCTGATTCGGAGATCCAGCGTTTCAGCGGGGAAGAGAGGGAGAAGATTGTGGCGATGAGGAACGAGGCGAGGGGCCTGAGGGCATTGGCATACTACCACGCCCTTGACCTTTTCCCTGCCATCTCTTTTGTTGACGAGAGCAGCACAATAGGGTCATACATCCCTCCTGTCTATACCCGCACGCAGTTGTTCGACTACCTTGAGTCCGAACTGAAGGATATCGCACAGACGCTTCCTGCCGTCAATTACGGACACATCACCTCTGCGACGGCTACCGCCATCCTCGCAAGGATGTACCTCAACGCCGAAGTCTACACGGGAGAGGCCCGCTATGACGACTGCATCAAGGCCTGCCAGGAAATTTTCGCAGGAGGATTCCATCTCGAAGACGACTACTTCAAATTGTTCAATGCTGACAACCACCTCAGGACCAATGAGATATTCTTCTCCCTGGCAAACAACGCAACCTATACTGTGGCGTGGGGGGCAGGGACATATCTTGTCTGCGCCACGAGGTTTGACAATGACGCTGGTATGACAGAGGAATTCGGTGTGGCGACATACTGGAACTGCCTCAGGGCCCGTCCTCAACTTGTCGACC
This sequence comes from Candidatus Cryptobacteroides sp., assembly GCA_051878235.1. Taxonomy (GTDB): domain Bacteria; phylum Bacteroidota; class Bacteroidia; order Bacteroidales; family UBA932; genus Cryptobacteroides. The sequence goes on along the minus strand of JBJEJS010000111.1, from coordinate 605 downwards.
AATTCAGCGACGGAGACCTCCGGGGACGCTTCGGCTGCCGCAACAGGGCATTTTACGATGACGCTTCCGAAGACTTTTATGAGGTTGCGGGCGACACCAAATACAAATATCAGGACCGTCCTAAGGAAATCATAGGACACGACGAGACCACTTCCGGATTCCTCGTGAACAAATGGTCAAACATCACCGACGACGGGCAGACAGCCTCCGACACAAGGGTCAACGGGGCAGAGACCGATATGCCTCTGTTCAGGCTTGCGGATGTCAACCTTATGTTCGCGGAGGCAGTCCTTCGCGGAGGCCAAGGGGCAACCCGTTCCGAAGCTCTCGCGAAAGTCAACGATGTCAGGACCCGCGCTTTCGGGAACACCTTCGGCAACATCACCGATGCCGAACTTACCCTGGACTTCATCCTGGCGGAACGCGCGAGGGAACTTTACACGGAATGCACAAGGAGAACTGACCTTATCCGCTTCGGGAAATACACCGAGGGCTACAACTGGAACTGGAAAGGCGGTGTGAAGGACGGCAAGGATGTGGCATCGAAATACGAGGTGCTGCCTATACCTGAGGCGGAACTTTCAGCCAATCCTGACCTCAAGGCC
>JBJEJS010000110.1:0-3350 GCA_051878235.1 Candidatus Cryptobacteroides sp. | reverse complement strand
ATGTTACAAACGACAATTTCACTTCGTTTAAAGTGACAGCCATTGGTAAAAATGCCATTTATTTTGACGATGTTGCTTTTATTAAAAACGATGCAACTACCTACTGGGAGAGTGATACAAAGTATTTCTGGCCTGCTTTCGCTTTGGATTTCTATGCTTACAACACTCCTGCAAACGGTACATTTACGCCAACAGTCAACACTTCCACCCATACTTTGAGCTTTACCCCTTCAGAAGATCTTGCAAAGCAGGAAGATCTGGTCGTGGCCAAGGCTCTTGGGGAGACCGAACCAGCAGCTGCTACAGATCTTACTTTCAACCACTACCTCACTCAGGTAATTGTAAAAGCGAAAAACTCCAGCTCAACCTACAAAGTTGTTGTTGACGGAGTTAAACTTGCTAACTTCCAAAAGACAGGTACATACACCTTCGAAACCGAGAAAATGGTTGCCGAGGGAGACAAAATAAATTATGATGAGTATCTCACAACTCCTAAAGAACTGACAACTTCTGCTCAAGAGGTGATGACAGATGGCGAAAATGGGAAATGGTATCTCGTCCCTCAGACTGTAACTGCCTGGGATCAGGCTAACGAGCTAACAAATGCCTCAAAAGGTACTTATCTAGCCCTCAAGGTGAAGATTACTGCAAATAGTGGTGCCCTCAAGATTTATCCTGCAACCGGCGATGAATCATCCTGGATGGCTATTCCGATTAGTCACGAAAAAATCCCATTTGCGCAGGGCCATAAATACACAATCACAGTCAACTTCTTCAGTACTGATGCCGGTGCCACTTCAGGCGGTGCAGGATATGTTGACCCTGAGGACCCGGGCGATCTTAATGGTGATAATATAAAAACTGATGATGCCGGAAAGAAGATTATCGGTGGTGTAATCAGGTTCAGCGCAGATGTTGTTGACTGGAGTACAAATTCTCACGAGATTACAATCGACCTCTAATTTATACCGGCCGGCGGGGCCTGACCGCCCCACCGGTCACCAATGACCAAATTATGAGAAAGAACCAACTGACAATCCTCCTCCTTCTTCTGGCCCTGACGGCCTGCCGCAAAGATGCTCCCGCCCCCGGGGGAGGCCTGCCTGTGTCTTTCTCGACCGAAGCCTCCCGGACAAAGGCCGGACTTTCGACCTTCTTCGAGAGTTTCAAAGTCTGGGGGACCGTCACGGACGGTGAGGGCACTTCATCCATAATGGAAGGCTACAGGGTCAACTATGACCCGGTTCTCCTGTGGACCTACACCGACGTGGAGGGCACTGAAGGTCAGGAACTCCAGTTCTGGAGCCAGTCGGATGCATCCTACACCTTCCACGCAGCGGCACCTCCGGAGAGAATCAATGAACTGACTGCAAACTCTGTGAACCTCAGTCTCAGCACCACGAAGACCGTGACGGAGACTGCCCTTCTGAGCGAGCCCTACCGGGTCAGCCGGTCCGACCCGGAGTACGGCAACACCGTGAACCTGAAGTTCCGCTATGCCAATGCGCGTGTCAACCTTGCGGTGAAATATCTCAGCGGCACCTCTCTGGAGATCACGGACCTTGTACTGACTCCTCCCGCGCCATACGCGACTGCGGCGACCCTCGGCTTCGACTACGACTGGTCAAGGACCGAAGTGGTTCCGGGAACCCTGAACATCACCGCCCAAAGCAGTGACGAGCTGACTTTCCCGGGACTTTCGATTCCGGCGGATTCGGAGGAGTTTTACGAGACTTCCGAGCCCTGGTATGTTATTCCTGACCCTGCTTCAAAAGGACAGTGGACGGTCTCCCTGAACATCGGAGGCTCTGTCAGGACCGTTCAGTTCACTATGTCCAAGGCCTGGGAGAGCGGAAAATCCTACCTCTACCGTTTCGAGTACACCGACAAGGCCAACCTTGTCTTTGTCGGCACCGAGGAACTTTTCATCGGAAAGACTCCTGAAAACGGAGGGGAGCACACATTTGAATAGAGAATAGATGAGAGAAAAAAGAACGAAATATCTGCTTGCGCATTCGTGCATCGCCACATTCGCCATATTTGTCGCAGCCGCCATATTCACAGGTTGCAGCAGGGATGAGACCGCACCTGACGGCATCAATGAGGATGCCGCCAGGGTGGAGATGACCCTCTTCCCGCAGGGCCAGTTCACCCGTGCCCATTTTGAGGACAATGACGGGTCCGCTTCCTTTGTCTGGGATGTCGGCAGCGAGATGATTGCGGTCGTGTCAAACGGCGGAAGCCTCGTGCAGTGGGACGGCGGGGAGTGGTTCTCAGGGATGCATATTTCGTTGATCGATCCATCCGACCCGAGCAAGGCGCTCCGCGCCGCTTCGGCATCCACCCTCCCCTCAAATGCGGCACAGACCGGTGACAAACTCTTTTTCGTCTCTCCTGTCGAGGGCTCCTCCCTGGCGCAGACAACTTCTTCCGACGCGGCCGTCGAGGTGACCTTCTCGATGCCTGCCACATTCGATCAGAGCACCTCAGGAAGGATGGAGGAGTTCGAACCCTACTGCATCATCCGGGGCGAGTCCACCGTCAAAAGCACTCCGTCGCCCTCTGACAAGAACTTTGCCGCCGCCTCGACCGATTTCTACTCGGTTCCGGCAATCTTCAGGTTCAATGTCACGAACAAGTCCGACAGTGACGTGACCCTTGAGTCGGTGAAGATTACCTGCAACAGACTCTTCCCGGACAAACTTGTCTGGAAAACTGACGGACAGAGCGTTTCCGTCGGCGAAACCTCCGACAAGTCAGGCTATTTCAACACAATCAAGACCTCAATCAACTACGGCAAGGGCAATCTCATCCCCGCTAAATCCGGTGAGACCGCAAGCAAGGGAACATATTACGCGATGTGCCTGCCTTTCGACAGCGATGCCTCGATGTCCGGGGCCACCCTCGCATTCATCATCGAGACCGCAGCCAAGACCCACACCTTCAACATTCCCGCTGCCGATTTCTTCCATTCCTCTGAAGTCAAGAGATTCGAGGCCAACAGAATCTACACCTTCAATTTCAACCTGATTGACGAACAGTCAGTCGAACTTGAGGCGGTCACCATCGAGGACTGGATTACCGACGCCTTCAATCATCCGATTGAGGATGTGACGGAAAATGTCCTGGTCAATGTCTCCTACTGGGTCCAGGACAGGCAGAACCTCTACACCTACGCATTCCTCAAGATGGTGGAAGACAGTGAAGGCAATTTCACGATGTGGTCCAAGTGCAACATCGGTGAGTACATCCACAGTTCGGTGGACAATTATTTCCGGTGGGCAGAGATTACCCCTGCGGATGCTTCGGACGTGGATTATCTTGCCCTTTACTACGACAACATCACGGAT
>JBJEJS010000109.1:0-3366 GCA_051878235.1 Candidatus Cryptobacteroides sp. | reverse complement strand
TGAGCGTGCTGCATTCAATCTGAAGAACGGAAAAACTTCCGCCGCATATTCTGATGCCGAGAAGGCTGCCCAGTTGGATTCTGACGGAAATGTGAAGGGAAAGGCGTATATGCTTTGCGGAACTATCTGGGGGTCGACTGTATGCAAGGGAAATGAAATCGAGACCCGTGCACCTTATTGGGTCGCTGTTGATTTCCTTGTAAAGGCGAAGTCAGTGGATCCTTCACTTTCAGAAGACTGCGACAAACTCATTGCGCAGTACAAGGCCTACTATCCTCAGACTGCGGAGGCATTTATGTATGATATCACTGACGGACAATCATATACGGTTTCCTGCAGCGGGATGAGGGCCACTACAACTGTCCGCACACAGAAATAATCCGGGGTTTGGACAGAAGTCTCAGAAAAGTACGGATGATTGCAACCGCGTCTGCGGTTGCTTTCATCGTTTATGCCTGCAAGGGTAAACTTGACACCACAGGTAAGCTTGACCTGTCGGCCATTCCAGTCCAGACTGTTGACAGTATGTTCGTAGTACAGACCGAGAACGGTGTCATACAGATGAGGATGGAGGCTCCTCTGATGGAAAGGTATGAGGCAGACACCCTTTCCTACGAGTTGTTTCCTGATGGTCTTGAGGTCTATTCCTACAACGAGGACGGCCTGCTTGAGACTTCCATAGTTTCAGACAATGCGAAGCACGAGAAATTCAAGGACGGAAGGGAGACCTGGGCGGCTTTCGGGAATGTCGTCATAAGGAACCTTATGAAGCAGGAGACGATGGAGACCGACACAATCTACTGGGACAGGAAGAACGAGAGGTTCTATACGGATTGTTATGTCGTGATGTACTCTCCTGACGGCCTGATGCAGGGTTACGGTATGGAATCCGACCAAAGGGCAAGGGAATCTGTCATTATGCGTCCGTTCAACAGTTACGGCCTGTTGGAGCAGGACAGCACTGCCGTCAGGATTGACTCTGCCAATTTTATAGGCCCCCTGTTAAAAAAATAGTGGTGATTTGCTTGAAAATTATTATCTTCGCAGCCCATATTTGATTTGTAAATATATAAATATTCATAAAAAATGGCGGTTCTTGAAAAAATTCGCGTTAAGTTCGGCATTGTGATAACGGTTGTCATCGCTTTGGCGCTGTTGTCATTCATAATCGATCCGACTACTCTCCAGAATGTGTCCTCATCGATGTCATCCAAGTATGATGTCGGCAAAATCAACGGAAAATCCATCTCTTACCAGGAGTTCCAGCAGGATGTGGAGAAAATGACTACTATCAATGAAATAATAACAGGAAGTTCGGCTGGAAGCGAACAGCAGCAGGAGATGATAAGGAATACTGCCTGGCAGTCCCTTATTGACAAGTTCCTTTTCGTGAAGACTGCGCGTGCTGCCGGAATTGAGGTGGGTGACTCTGAGATGCTTGCCCTCACTACCGGTGACCTTCTTTCTCCTGTTATGGCACAGAATCCTGTCTTCTTTGACGAGAACGGGAACTTCTCCAAGGAGAGGGTTAGCGACCTTGTGCGCAATGTGCAGAATGACGAGTCCGGAAATCTCAAACTTTATTGGGATTATCTCCAGAACACCGTCTATACACAGCAGTTCTATGCCAAGTATGGCTCATTGTTCACCCAGAGTGACCTGACCAACCCTCTTATGCTTGCAAGGCAGATGGAGGAGAACAACGCCACCACCGATGTGGAGTTCGTTATGGTTCCTTTCGGATATGCCCAGGATTCCACCGTTGTGGTGAGCGACAAGGAGATCAAGGATTATTACAAAAATCACAAGAAGTTCTACAAACAGCAGGCAAGCCGCGACATCGAGTATGTGGTGTTCGAGGTGAAGCCGTCCGCCGATGACATCGCAGAGGCGACCGTGAAGGCGAATGAACTCCATTCGGAGTTCGCTGCGGAGCAGAATGTCAGGAGTTTCCTTCTGAAGAACTCAGACAGCCAGTATTCCGACTACTACTACAAGGCAGGTGAACTGAACACCGTCTCACGCAATGTGAATGATTTCGTGTTCGGTGATTCCAAAGAGACTGTCTCACCTCTCTACAAGGAGGACAATGTCTTCTATGCGGCAAGAATCCTCGATGTGCAGAACATCCCTGATTCAGTCTATGTAAGGCACATCCTTCTTCAGGGTGCCGACGAGAGCCTTGCTGACAGCCTTGTGACCGTCCTCAAGAACAAAAAGGACAGTTTCGCAAATGTCGCAGCCCTCTATTCTGCGGACAACAACCCTAATGTCCCTCAGAGGGGTGACATCGGCTGGATGACCCAGACTTATATGATTCCTGGAATGGAGTCCGTTATGACTGCAAAACAGAATGTAATCTTCACCCTTGACACCCAGTACGGCAAGCACATCGTAGAGGTGACCGATAGGACAAAACCTGTTGAGAAGAAGAAAGTCGCTGTCTTCAAAAAGGAAATCAATCCTTCAAAGGCAACTTACAACGACTACTATTCCCAGGCAAATATCCTTGCATCCAAGGCGGCAGGCAAGTATGAGACATTCAAGGCTGCGGTTGACACTCTCGGTCTTTATGCACATCCTGTAAACAATATGCTTGAAAGCAACTCCCGCCTCGGTTCCATCGACCACACGAAGGAGATAACCCGCTGGGCTTTCGAGGCTAAGAAAGGCAAGGTTTCCGACATCATAACAGTCGGAGGAAACTACTTCTTCGTCGTTGCCCTCAAGGAGATACACAAGGAGGGTTATGCTCCTATAGGAACTGTCGCCCCTTCAATTAAGAATATGCTTTATATGGAAAAGGCAGGGGAGAAGAAGGCAGCCGACATAGCGGCCAAGATCGAAGGTCTTGGAAGTATGCAGGCGATTGCGGAGGCCCTCGGAACGACTGTCAGCACAAAGGACAACATCACTTTCGCGTCTCTGACATCACAGGGTCTTGACCCTAAGTTCATCGGTGCGGTCTCAGTTGCCGAGCCAGGTGTCATCAGCGCGCCTCTCGCAGGATCTTACGGAGTGTATGTATATAAGGTGACCGACCACGACACAGGCTCTTTCTTTACCGAGGATGACGCCAAACTCCGTGATTCACAGATGTCGCAGTACAGCCTCAATATGCTGATGCCTGCTATGATGGATAATGATGTGGTAGTTGACAACCGCGCTCGCTTTTATTAGGATAAATCAAATATAAAAAGCGATTTCTGCGTTGCAGGTTTCGTCAAAGTCCTCACAACCGATAGGTTGCTGCGGGTTTGACTTCAACCTGCGCCTTGAACTCACTCTTTATATTTAATTTATCAATACAAAGTAAGCATCCGAAGAAGTACATATTGACAAAGTGAGATGCAACTGGCACGGGAG
>JBJEJS010000108.1:0-17353 GCA_051878235.1 Candidatus Cryptobacteroides sp. | reverse complement strand
ATCCTTTTCCTGAGGCCACTGCAACGACCCAGGTGCTCGTGAGCGGGGAAAGCGGAGGAAAAGGAGCGAAGACCCTTCTGACAAGCGGCCTGGTCGGAGGCCTCTACGACTTCATCGTCTCCACATTCGGGCTTTGGAGCGAGACTCTCACCACGACAGTCACAGGATGGGGCGCGGCAATCGCTGACAAGGCTAAGGTCGTCCTGAAACTCAACACGGGAGCGGCCGTCCTCGGACTGGGCTACATCATCGGACTGAAATACTCCTTTATAATATGCTGCGGAAGTTTCCTCGTCTGGCTGGTCATCATACCTTTGATGAATCTCATCTGGGGAGGTGATGTCATAGACCTGATGAATTCGGGCATCACCACCACAATCGGAGAGATGTCCGCTGACGAAATCTTCAGGCAGTATGCCCGCCACATCGGCATTGGAGGCATCGCCACCGCAGGAATCATCGGAATCATCAAGTCATTCGGTGTGATCAAATCGGCAATAGGGCTTGCCGCAGGCGAATTCAAGAGGAAAAAGGGAGGAGCGGAAACCGAGGTGGACCGCACACAGCGGGACCTCCCGATGAAAATCGTGGTTGTCGGCATTGTGGTTACCCTCCTGGCCGTCTTCGCGTTCTTCGCCTTCGGTGTCGTGGACAACATTCTGCACGCGGTCATCGGAGTGCTCGTCGTCGGAATCATCGCCTTCCTGTTCACCACAGTTGCAGCCAACGCGACGGCAATAGTAGGGTCCAACCCTGTCAGCGGAATGACCCTGATGACCCTTATCCTGGCATCCCTCGTGATGGTCTCCGCAGGTCTCAAGGGAACGGCCGGTATGACGGCAGCGCTGATCATCGGCGGAGTGGTCTGCACAGCCCTTGCCGTTGCAGGAGCCTTTGTCACAGACCTCAAAGTGGGCTACTGGATAGGCAGCACCCCAAAGAAACAGGAAACCTGGAAATTCCTCGGGACCCTCGTCGCCGCCGCTACGGTGGGAGGCGTGATGATAGTCCTCAACAAGACCTACGGATTCACAGGAGAGAACGCCCTTGTCGCCCCTCAGGCAAATGCGATGGCAGCCGTCATCGAGCCACTTATGAACGGAGGCGGAGCGCCCTGGATTCTCTACGGAATCGGAGCCGTAATAGCCATAGTATTGACACTCTGCAAGTTGCCTGCCCTCGCCTTTGCATTGGGAATGTTCATTCCGATTGACCTGAACTTGCCTCTGCTTGTGGGCGGAGCAATCGCGTGGTTCGTGAACACCCGCAGCAAGGACAAGGAACTCAACGCTGCAAGAAGCGAGAAAGGCACCCTCATCGCGTCAGGCTTCATCGCCGGCGGAGCATTGATGGGAGTGGTCAGCGCGGTGCTCCGTTTCGCGGACATCGACCTGTTTATGAAGCCGTCGCCGTGGACGGAGCCGATTGCCATTGTTCCATATACCGCAATTATAATATATATGATTTATTCCGCCCTTCGGGCAAAGAAGAATCAGGAAATATAAGAAGATATATATATATTGAAGGTATAAGATATATGACATATAAAATATAGGTATATATAAAATATATAAGGATATGGAGAAGATACTTGACAGATTTCTGAGATATGTGGCGGTGGACACGCAGTCGGACCCTGAGTCGGAGAGCCAGCCAAGCAGCGCCAGACAACTGGATCTGCTGAGGATGCTGAGGGACGAACTTAAGGGGATGGGCATCGAGGCGGAGATGGATGAATACGGATATGTGATGGGGAGAATCCCGTCCAACTGCGGGGAGGGGATTCCTGCGGTGGGGTTCATTGCACACGCTGACAGTTCGCCAGATGCGCCCGGAAAGGACATAAAGCCACAAATCATACGGGATTACGACGGGAAGGACATCCCTCTTGAAGGGGTTGCGGGAATGGCGCTCAAAGTGGAGGATTTTCCTGAACTTGCCGACTACAAGGGACAGACCCTGATCACCACGGACGGGACGACCCTGCTCGGAGCGGACGACAAGGCAGGCATTGCGGAGATTATGGATGCGGCGCAGCACATTATGGAACACCCGGAGTTCCGTCACGGGGACATACTGATAGGCTTCACCCCTGACGAGGAGATAGGAAGGGGCGTGGTGAAGTTCGATGTGAAGAGATTCGGTGCTGACTATGCCTACACGATGGACGGAGGGGCTGTCGGAGAACTGGAATATGAGAATTTCAATGCGGCTGCCGCGACTGTCAGGATTCAGGGCAGGAACATCCATCCGGGATATGCGAAAGGAAAGATGAAGAACGCCATCCTCATCGGAATGGAACTTAACTCGCTTCTGCCGATTGAGCAGAGGCCTGAATACACGGAGGGCTACGAGGGATTCTTCCACATCATCGGCTTCAACGGAAGCGTGGAGGAGGCGACTTTCTCATACATCATCCGTGACCACGACACGGCCCTCTTCGAGAAGAAGAAAGAGGTCATCCGCGAATGTGTGGAGTTCATCAACCTCAAATACGGGGAAGGGACTGCCTCTGTGGAGGTTAAACACCAATACTGGAATATGCGTAAGGAGGTCGAGCCTCACTACCACATCATAGAGAAAGCCGTCGAGGCGATGGAGATGGAGGGAATCAAACCGAGAATCCAGCCTATCAGGGGAGGCACGGACGGGGCCAACCTGTCATTTATGGGCCTGCCTTGCCCGAACATTTTCGCGGGAGGACATAATTTTCACGGGAAATACGAATATGTGCCTTTGGAGAGTATGGAGAAGGCCTCAAAGGTCATTCTGAACATCATCTCGCTTTTCTGTAGGAATTAGCACCCTTGATTTCACTTCGGGACGCTTTTTTTTGAGTTCCTTTGCCGCCTTCCTGTCCTCACGGGCACGGAGGCGGTTCAAATAATTCTCCAGCACCTGCGCATCCTTCAAGGTCTGCTTCCGGGCTTCCTCAAGAGCCTTGCGCTTGCGCTCACGCAGTTTGGCGGCCTTCTTGTCCAGTTTCTTCTGGATTTTCTCGGCATCCCGCCTGTCAAGTTCCGCCCAGCGTTCCTCACGGGCAGTGTTTCTTGCCTCCTTGGCGGCCGCACGCTTTTCAAGAAGGGCTTGTCTTCGCGCTTCTGCCTGGGCTTTCTTCTGCGCCTTCTGCAATGCCTTGAGGTCAATCGGCTCAGGTGCGGCGGATGGGACGGCGGCGGTGTCAGCAGCGGTGACAGCCGTGCTGTCCGTCGGGACAGGACCTGCCGCAGGCACCTTTAGGGAATCTGCAACTGCATCCTTCCGCGCGAGAGAATCTGTCTGTAGGGCTATCTTCGAGAGGGAATCCGCCAATGCGATAGAGTCCGCCAATGCGATAGAGTCCGCCAAAGCGATGGAATCCCTCAGGGCAAGGGAATCCGATGCGGAAGGCAGGGAGGACTGTTCCTGTTCAGCCTGTCTTGCCCGTTCCGCCTCACGGATTCGCCTGTCACGGATTTCCTTATATATGCCCTGCATATAACCAGGGAAATAGGCGTTGGTCTCCACAAACTTCGCCCTCGGATGCGAGGCATACCTGGCCCTTTCGAGAGGGCGCAAAGTCAGGGGCGTTATGGCATAACGGTCAGCAGGCCTCCTCTCGGGAGCCCATCTGAAACCCTTGAGGGACTGCTCGTCCTTTGCCATCTGTGCCAGAGGGTAGGCGTCGCTCTTGACCGCGTCATAATAATATGCCCTGTCAATGCCGCCGTCGGAGAATGTCGCGGAAAGCATCTTAGCCTCCTTGCGGTTCACGGTGGCAAGCACATCGTGCTCCCTGAGGAAGAAAATCGCCGTGGCGCCTCCCAGGGCATCAAACCGCAGGAGTTCCCCATCTTCGGAGAAATACGCCATCATCTCCGTGCTCTTTATCTGGTTGAAATGGCTGTCATCCTCCTGGATGTGGATGAAAGCCTCCGACATAAGGCTCGCCTTCTCCATCATCCCGCCCCGTATGACAAGGGTTATGCTGTCAGCACAATACTGCTGTGTCACCTCGTTCCAGACCGCAGGGTCCTTGAACAGACGGGCGAGGGAGTCCACATCCGAATATTCAAGGGAATCGCATACCACCTGCATATCCGACCTGAACACCTTCACATTCCTCAAGGCGGTCAGAAAACCGAGTTTGGTCGTGTCAAGCGGAGGCAGGGCGGCAATTGAATCCGCTGTCGCAAGCGAGTCGGAAACGGCGGCAGGGTCCCCAAAGGCAAGTGAATCCGCCAATGAGATGGAATCCCTCAGCGCGAGGGAATCTCCAAAGGCGAGGGAATCGGTAAGCCCTGCCGTAGAGGGCAAAGCCAAAGAATCCGGCAGCGGGCGAGGTCCTCCCAACATTCCGGGACGCATCTGGGGAGCAGGCTCCTCCTCAGAGACCTCCTCCTCTTCGGCATCATCCCCGGAGTCTTCCTCACCGTCATCTTCTCCGACAGGGACAGGAGCAGCCTTCCCCGGAGGTCGCTGCCCTCCCGGAGCGTTCTTAGGGCGGTAGTTCGGGTCGTTCTTGGCGGCCTCCTCGGCAGCCTTCGCCGCTTCCTCCGCAGCCTTCTTCCTGTAGGTGCCTATCGGATCGATATCAAGGTCCTTCAAACGGGAGGCGGACTGGGCATTGTAGGCCGAATCGACATCGCACCTCCTTATCGTGCGGTATATCAATGTGTCGGCACCGAAATACACGGTATCGACCTTCTCCCCCTCCTCGGTCACAGCGAGCACTGCAGGGGAACGGGTCATAGTGACCTTCGCTATTGAATCCACATAATTTATCCTCCCCGCAAGCGCGTGGACATTCCTCGAAGTGTCCGACACCTGCGCCCTTCCGAGCATCTCCACATCCGATGTGTTCCGATGGAAATAGAGAGAGTCGCTCCACGCCTCCTGAGTGTCGGTCATAAGGTGCACATTCCGCGAGAAGAAGAAGACCTCCCTACCCCTGTCATACCAGCCGTAATCGGCGGAAAGCATATTGTCCTCCTGCCAGGCATCCGTCTCCCTCCCGAAAGTGGCGAGATTGCGGTCCGACTCATATTTAAGATGGGTAGTCTTGACGAAAATGGAGTCCGTGAACATATTCACATTCCCGGAGAAGGTGAAGACCTTCTGTTTGGAGTCGTATGTCCCGTCGATGCTCTCGATGATCTGGCCGTCCTTGTCCCGCATCGCGCCGCCACTCTTAAAGACGGCGACACTATCCTTGGTGTTGTAGTCCAGATGCCTGGTCCTCAGGGTGTTGTTGTCCTTGTCCGTCAACTGGACCACCTGTCCCCTGAACTGGGCGAGGTCCTGGTCGATCAGATAGACAAGGCTCTCGCTGGTGAGCACGGTCCCGTCCTGGACTATGCTGACATTTCCGATGGCATCGATGATTCTCGTGTCGACATTCCACAGGGCGGTGTCGCAATTGAGATATGTGTTGTTGTGGAGAAACTGTGCCTGGCCCGACACCTTCCTTATGTTCTGCCCGTTGACCTCGATGATCCTCGCCGAGGCGGCGGATATGAGACGGACAAGACTGTCAGTCTGTTCCTGCTGCGCAAAGACAGGCAGGGAAAGGACCGACAGCCACAAAAGGACGAGTGTCTTCTTCAGGGACGGCATCATTCCTCTCTGAACTTCGAGGACCAGCCTTCCTTGTCAAAGGAGCAGTCCTTGAAAATAGGGTCTATGACTATGAGGGTGGACTTGATTTTCTCCTCCAGGAACTTGTCGATGGCCTCCACAGCCTTTTCCTGCTTGGCATACTCCAAAAGGAGGTTGTAGTCGCTCTGGAAAGAGGCGGGATGCGCAGGGATGATCTTGTCGAGACGGACAATCTTGTAAACGGTGTTCCCTCCCCTGCCCTCATTGTCAAGGGACTCCAGAGGAGTGGAGATCTCGCCTTCCTTCAGATCCTTTATAGCATTGTAGTCCTGAGGCTTAAGTTGGTCTATCTCGAAATATGCCGAGCCTGTGTTCGGGTCCGCCATCTGCCCTCCGTTGGTCCTTGTGGCAGGGTCCTGCGAATAGAATCTCGCGATGAGTTCAAAAGGCACGTTGTGCTCCAGAATCTGTGTCCTGAGGCTGTCGAGGGTATGGAAGGCCTTGTCCCTGTCGTCAAGGGTATATTCAGGCTTCAGAAGGATGTGGCGGGCATTGAACATATCCCCTTTCTTCTCAAGCACCTCGATGATATGGAATCCGTCAGGAGTTTCGACTATCTGTGAGACCACTCCTGGCTTCAAGGCCATCGCAGCATCCGAGAATGCAGGCCAGAAGATTGATTTTGATGCCATTCCGAGTTCGCCTCCCCTCAAGGAACTGCCAGGGTCCTGGGAATACAGGCGGGCGAGGGTCGAGAATTTCTCTCCGTTGATGATCCTCTCGCGGATGGATATGAGCCTCTCCTTGACGGCGGTGTTCGCCGCCTCCCTGTCAGGGTATATGCAGATCTGGCTGAGCTGGTACTTCACAGGGACCACAGGAAGGTCCTGCGGGTCGGTAGAGGCGACATATTTCTCCACATCGTATGGGGTCATCTCAGGAATCGATGTGGCTATCTTCTGCTGCATCTGCTGGGTGAGGCTCTGCTCCTCAAGAGCCTGCTTCCACTCCTTGCGCAACTTGTAGAGCGGCTTCTTGAAATATGCCTCGAACTGGTCGTCCCCGCCGAGACGGGTGCGGAGTTCGTCTATCCTCTGGTTCAGTTCCCCGTTCACCATATCGTTGTTGACGGTCAGGGAGTCGATGCGGGACTGCATCAGGAAGAGTTTCGCGGAAAGCATCTGCTCCAGAATCTCACAGCGGGCATTCCTGTCGGAGGAATATCCGCTTGCCCTTCGCATCTGGATCTCGTCCTCAATGTCGGAAATCATTATCATCTCGTTCCCGACGACCGCTATGGTCTTGTCAATGATTCCGTCAGGATATTTCTGCGCGAAAGCCGCGCAGGACAAAAAGAGGGCAAGAGGTGCCACTATCCGATTGAAATGTTTCATATATAAATTTAATATATAACAAATTTTCCCTTGTCGCGGGCGTCATCAAGCAAGTCCCGTTCCAAAGATGTTGTGAGGCGGTGTTTCCTCACACTTAAAATCACATCGTTTATCTCAGGGGTGCAATATTCCACAGGTGCAGGAACGCCCTTGGGCGCAATTTCGTACACATAAGCGATATTGTACTTCCCTGAAGCGTCGGTGTTCTCAAGGAATGTGCCCGGCTTCACATTCATTATGGAGACATATTCCACCCCGAGGTCGGACGCGAGGGAGGCGATGTCAACCCATTTGTTGGAGTAGGAGGTGTACCTGTCGGCCTGCGGATAGGACAGGGCCTCGATCTCCCATTCGTCCCCGTCGTCAACGGACGAGAGCATCGCCTTGATTGCCTTCTTGTCCGCGACATCCTTGTCGATTTTCATAAACACGGCCTTGACAAGGGGCCTCTCAAGGATGAAGTCAGAAGAATGCCCGTTGTAATACTCCTCGACCTGTTCTGCGGTCACGGATGTGTCAAGACGCTCATTGACAAAAAGTTGCTCGTACCTGTACTTCAAAAGGGCACGGCGGTAGGCCTCCAGTTCGCTGGTCACATCCTTCTCCTGCTTCGAGAGTTTCGACTCGGCGATGTCGAGGTAAACGAGGTCGGTCGCCCAGGTGTTGATGTACTGCATCGCTATCCTGAGGCTGTCCTCCCTGGTTGTCCCCTCAGGAATGAGTTGGAGGACATCGCTTTTGTAAAGGAGATGGCTTCCGACACGCGCGACAACAGTGTCGTCGTGCAGAACGGTGTTTATCATCCTGCACGAAGGGAAAATGACGGCTGCCGCCAGAAATATGATGGTTTTTGTCAACCTCATCTGAAACGGGAGCGGTTTCTATCGTGAATAATTAGGGGACTCCCTTGTGATGGTGACATCGTGCGGATGTCCCTCGATGTAGCCCGCATTGGTGATTCTGACGAACTTGGCGGAACGCAGGGCCTCGATGTCCTTGGCACCGACATAGCCCATACCCGCACGCAGACCGCCGACCAACTGATAGACGACCTCAGCAAGAGTTCCCTTGTAAGGGACCTGCGCCACGATTCCCTCAGGGACGAGTTTCTTTACATCCTCCTCCATATCCTGGAAATACCTGTCCTTGGAGCCGTTCTGCATAGCCTCAAGAGAGCCCATACCCCTGTAGGACTTGAATTTCCTTCCGTTCAGGATGATGGTGTCTCCAGGGGACTCCTCGACTCCCGCAAAGAGAGAGCCTGCCATTATCGTCCCCGCACCTGCAGCGAGAGCCTTGACGATGTCGCCCGAATAACGGATTCCTCCGTCGGCAATCACAGGGACTCCTGTGCCCTTCAATGCTTCCGCAGCCATCATCACGGCAGACAACTGAGGCATACCCACTCCTGCTATGACCCTTGTCGTGCAGATGGAGCCCGGACCGATTCCGACCTTGACCGCGCTCACGCCCGCCTCGTACAATGCCCTTGCAGCCTCTCCAGTCGCGACATTTCCTGCGACAATCTCCATATCAGGAAGGGCGGCGCAAGCCTTCTTTATCACATCGAGCACCCCTACGGAATGTCCGTGGGCGGTGTCCACGACGACTGCGTCCGCACCTGCAGAGGCAAGCATCTCTATCCTTTCTATCGTGTCCGACTTCACTCCGACCGCCGCAGCCACGAGAAGGCGGCCCTTCGAATCCTTTGAGGCAATCGGATTGTCCTTGATCTTCATAAGGTCCTTGTAGGTGATCAGCCCGACAAGTTTGCCGTCGGCATCGACCACAGGAAGTTTCTCGACCTTGTTGCTGCGGATGATGGCCGTTGCCTCCTCAAGGCTTATGCCTTTTAGGGCGGTCACAAGATTCTCGGATGTCATCACCTGTGAGACAGGCTGTTTCATATTGTCCTGGAAACGCAGGTCGCGGTTGGTGACGATGCCGACAAGGAAATTGTTCTCATCAACCACAGGTATTCCCCCGATATGGTGCTGGGCCATCATCCCGAGAGCCATCCCGACGGTGGCGTCAGGACGGATGGTCACAGGATCATATATCATTCCGTTCTCCGCCCTTTTCACGCGCCTGACCTGAGCCATCTGCTGCTCGATGGACATATTCTTGTGTATCACACCGATACCCCCGGCCCTGGCAATCGCTATCGCAAGTTCCGACTCTGTTACGGTGTCCATCGCGGCGGAAACGACAGGAGTGTGCAGTCTGATGTTTCTGGTAAAATTTGAAGTGACATCCACATCACGGGGAAGGACCTCGGAGCGGGCAGGTACAAGCAACACATCATCGAAGGTAAGCCCTTCGGGAATTGGAGAATTTACTAAAGTCTGCATCGCGATATAAAAATTTTGCAAATATAGCAATTATTTTTCAAGTTCCGTAATTGCTCCCGCCCTGTATGCAGATGGCGGCGAGGTCAGCCGTTGTTCCTGTACTGGACAGGGGTCATACCCGTGTGGGCCCGGAAATATTTGTGGAAGACCGACTGGTTGCTGAAATTCAGCCGTGCCGCAATCTCCTTTATCGGCATATTCGAATATTTGAGCATATTCTTTATCTCGAGTATCACATAAGAGTCTATCCAATCGGGGGCTGACCGCCCTGTCGCGCTCTTGACGAGTTTTGACAGATATTTAGGGGTCAGGCACATCTTGTCGGCATAGAAAAGGACTGTCCTCTCGGTGTGGTGGTACTCGCTGACCAGTTTGATGAACTGCATCGTGACGGTCCTGTTCCTCTCCCCGGGCTTCCAGGGCCGGGCAAGGGAGACCTCCTGCCGCTTAGCGCACATATCGACTATGAAATATGTGAGCGACGAGACCACTCCCCTGAGGCTCTGCCTGCGGTATTCGAAAGGATATTTCATTATCTTGTCGGCAAGCAGAAGGAACGACTCTCCGATGGCCTTTTCCTCACGGTTCATCACGATTGAGGGGACACGCATCATCTGCATACCGTCCGAAAGCACCCGGCTCCCGTCTATGTTCAGTCCCGAAAGATAGTCCGACGATATGGCCACCATAATGAAATGAAGGTCCTTGAGTTGCTCGGGGCTGCACCACGCCGAATTTATTATGTTCATCGGCACGCTCAGAAGGAGGGTGTCCTTCTTCACCGCATATTCATCCATATTTATGTTTATGGTGAATTCGCCGGATATGCAGAATATGGCAATGAAACCGTCCACACGGCAGGGAAATCCTGAAAATTCAGTCTTTCCCCCGCCGTATTTGAAATCCATTATGCAGAAGTCGTTGTCTGAAGATATCCTGTTACGGGCATCAACCCATCCGACAAGGTCGCCGATGCTTATGTCTGTCATTTATGAGACTATATTCATTAAAGACTATTGATGTTCAACGGGTTGCATATATCCTTGCCTTCAGGGGTGTAGGCGTGCCTCATCCTGTCCTCATACGCTTTCTCCACCTTTCCGCGCACAATCTTCATCGTGCTGTTCACCATGTGGTTCTTCTCGGTGAACGGCTCCGGAAGCACGCAGACTGCGGCAGGAAGCCATCTCTCAGGGAAAGCCCCGTAGTTCTTCCCGCCCTTGCGGTAGGAGTTGAACTCGTCCTGGAGTTTGAGCAGCATCGCCTTTCTGCCCTCCTCGGAAGCGGGGTCAAGTTCAGGACGCTCCTCCTTCAGCCACGCCTTGAGGGCATCCTTGTTAGGGACGGTCAGGGCAATGGTGTAAGGGTCCTGGCTGTTGTGGAGAACGACCTGGTCGATGTATTTCGAATTCTCAACAAGGGACTCCTCAATGCCCTCAGGACTGTATTTCTCGCCGTCCGCGCTGATGAGCAGGGATTTGAAGCGTCCGACCACATAGAGCATCTCTGAATCGCGCATATATCCCATATCTCCCGTATGGAGCCACCCGTCAACGACGGTCTCTGCCGTCGATTTAGGATTCTTCCAGTAGCCTGCCATCACATTCTCTCCCTTGATGACGATCTCACCCTTCTCGCCGTAAGGCAGGTCGTTGCCCTCCGCGTCCATAATACGGATTTCCATCGGGGAAACGACTTTCCCGGAAGAGCCGAGGATGTGCTTCGCAGGAGCGTTGGCAGAGATTATAGGGGTCGCCTCGGACAGTCCATATCCCTGATACATAGGGATTCCGATGGCATAGTAATATCTCTGGAGGTCGATGTCGAGAAGAGCGCCTCCGCCGACAAAGAACTTCATCTTTCCGCCGAGGCCCTGACGCACCGCCTTGAAAATCAACTTGTCGAAAAGGAGCATCAGAGGCTTGCGCCACCAGTTGAGGAAGCCGCCCTTGTTGTAGCCCTCCTTGTTGTATTTAATTGCGTTGTCAAGAGCGAAGTTGTAGAGTTTCTCCACCTTAGGCCCCTTTGCCTTGATACCGCTCTCGATGTTCTTCTTGAAGTTCTTCGCAAGGGCAGGCACGGAGAGCATCACATTAGGCTGGAGTTCCTTGATGCTCAGAGGGATGTTCCTGAGGGCCTCCATCGGGGTCCTGCCCTGCGGCACGGTCCCGATTGACGCTCCGTAGGACATCATCGTGTAGAATCCGGCGACATGGGCGAAGCAATGGTCCAGAGGGAGGATGATGAGCATCCTGTCCTCAGGAGACACCCCGATGACGGAATGCGCCTGCTCCACATTCGCGGTGTAGTTCCTGTGGGTCAGCAATATGCCCTTAGGGTCGGCTGTGGTCCCCGAGGTGTAACTGATGTTGGCATAGTCGTCAGGGCCGACCGACCTGAAGCGGGCCTCGAACTCCTCCCTGCGCGAGGCAAGGAAGGCGTCACCATCCTTCATCAGGTCACCCATATATATTTCATTCTCCTTCCTGTCCTCAATCCTGTCAAAGACTATCACTTTCTGCACCGCCGGGATGTCGGGAAGGATCTTCCTGATTTTCGGGAGTTGGGTGGCGGAGGCCATCACATATTTCGCGTCCGAATGCCTGATCCTGAACACGAGGTCATTCGCCTCCTCAAGTTTGATGGAAAGCGGCACATTGACCGCACCGGCATAGAGGATTCCCAACTCGCCTGTTATCCAGAGGTTGCGCCCCTCGGAGAGCAGGGCTATCTTGTCGCCCTTCTCAACCCCGAGCGAGACAAGGCCCGCCCCGATGCGGTAAGCCTCCTCCTTTGTCTGTGCGTATGTGGTCGGCACCCATTGTCCGTCCCTCTTTTCCCAAAGGAAGGTGTTGGAGGCGAACTGTGAGGTGTATTTCTCGACGAAATCGATTATTGTAAGTCTTTCTGCCATAATTCTTTATGTTTGGATTATTTCTGGTCGCGGAAAAGTCCGAAAAGTTCCGCGTCAATCTTGTCGGTAATCTCCTGGAAGTCCTCGGGACGGTTCTCGAACTTGAGGCGGTCAACATCAATTATGAGAAGTTTGTGCCCATAGTCCCTGATCCAGCTCTCGTATCTTTCGTTAAGTCCCGTTATATAGTCTATCCTGATGCTCTTCTCGTAGTCGCGTCCGCGCTTCTGGATCTGGCTCACAAGGTTGGGGATGGAGGAACGGAGATAGATGAGCAGGTCGGGCGGATTAACCAATGACATCATCAGGTCGAAAAGGTCGGAATAGTTCTCGAAGTCACGGGTGCTCATCAGTCCCATTCCGTGAAGGTTCGGGGCGAAGATGCGGGCGTCCTCGTAGATGGTCCTGTCCTGGATTATCACATCCTCGCTCTTTGAGATGTCAACCACATCCTTGAACCTCTTGTTCAGGAAATATACCTGGAGGTTGAATGACCATCTTTCCATATCCTCATAGAAGTCGGCAAGATAGGGGTTGTAGTCCACAGATTCGAATTTCGGAATCCAGTTGTAATGTGAGGCGAGCATTTTCGTCAAGGTCGTCTTGCCGCTGCCTATGTTCCCTGCTATCGCAATGTGCATAACTTTGTGTTTTAGATTTTGTTACTTGCCCACAGTTCCAGATGCGGGCCAAAATATTCACATAGGAAGCAAAAGTACGAACTCTTTTTCGTATTTTTGCCATTCGGTAAAAAATTTTTTGGATGTTACATATCAAATGTTTTGTCTTCAATGAATTCGGGGAGCGTTGCACCGTGGCGTGGAACGATTCCCTCGAAGCCGTCATTGTGGACCCGGGATGCAGGATGCCACAGGAAAGGGATGAACTGACAGGTTTCATCAGGTCGCAGGGTCTCAGGCCTGTGAGAATCGTCCTGACCCACGCCCATTTCGACCATATCTACGGAGTCGCCTATATTTCAAAGATTTACGGTATATGTACAAGTATGAGGGACGAAGACAGGGTGATTCTTGAGAACAACGGATGCTTCTGCTCCAGGTTCGGGATGCCTATGCCTGAGGAGTTCGCCATAGAAAGCATAAGGGAGGGGGATGTCATCACCTTCGGGAGCGGGGAGGAAATAAGCCGATGGGAGGTCATCGCGACACCCGGGCACACTCCTGGGGGGACCTGCTTCCTTGACAGGGAGGCGAAGGTGCTTTTCAGCGGGGACACCCTGTTCGCAGGCTCGATCGGGCGCACGGACAATCCCTGGGGGGACTATGATGCGCTTATGGAGGGAATCTTCGGCAAACTGATGGTCCTTGACGGGGACATAACGGTGATTCCGGGGCACGGGAAGAAGACCACAATCGCGGACGAGAGGATGAAGAATCCTTTCCTGCAGCCGTTCAACGAGCCTTTTGAGGAGGATGCCTGATGGCACGGAAGAAGACAGAATACATCGAAATAGAGGGGGCGAGGGCGCACAATCTCAAGAATGTGTCCCTTGCAATTCCACGGGACCGTTTTGTGGTGGTCACCGGGCTGAGCGGGAGCGGGAAGTCCTCGCTTGCCTTCGACACCATATATGCGGAGGGACAGCGCAGATATATGGACACCCTGTCGGCCTACGCGAAACAGTTTATGGGGATTCTGGAGAAGCCCGAGGTGGAGAGCATCACGGGACTCAGCCCGATAATCGCCATAGAGCAGAAGACAACGGGAAACAACCCGAGATCCACAGTGGGGACCATCACGGAAATCTACGATTTCCTCAGGCTTTTGTACGCCAAGGCGTCGAAAGCCTGCTCCCCTGCCACAGGCAGGGTGATGGTCCGATATACGGACGAGCAGATCGTTGACCTTGTCACAAAGAATTACGAGAACAGGAAATGCTACCTTCTCGCCCCTCTGGTGGCAGGCCGCAAAGGCCATTACAAGGAACTTTTCGAACAATTACGCAAAAGGGGCTATACCCAGGCGAGGGTTGACGGCGAGTTGAAGGACCTCAACGGAATCACCGCCCTGGACCGATACAAGCCGCATTTCATCGAACTTGTGGTGGACAGGATGAAGCCGACCGCAGGGGATGTCAAAAGGACGAGGGAGTCTATCAGTTCCGCATTGAACTACGGCAAAGGCTCGCTCGCGGTCCTCGATATGGAAAGCGGAGAGATCAGCCACTACTCCAAGCACCTTGTCTGTCCCGACACGGGGCTGTCAATAGCCGAACCCCAGCCGCACACCTTCTCGTTCAACTCCCCGCAGGGCTACTGCCCGCATTGCAAGGGGCTCGGAATGATAGCCGACCTTGACATCGACAAAATCATCCCTGACAGGAGGGTCTCAATCGCGGACGGGGGAATAATCCCGATAGGGAAAGTCAGGGAGACACGCAAATTCGACATCATCAGGGCGATAGCGAGGAAGTACGGTTTCTCCCTTTTCGACCCAATTTCGGAGATTCCTGAAAATATGGTCTCGCTTCTGGTCTATGGGTCAGATGAACTCTTCAGGGTCGGAGAGGGCGGGATGTCCGAGATGATTGGTTGGGGAGGGGTCATAGAGGATGTGACCGAAAAGATTCCCTGCCCCGTATGCCACGGAACAAGGCTGAGGGAGGAGGCAGGCTATTTCAGAATCGACGGCAAGACCATCAGCGAAGTGGCTGGCCTTGAGATTTCCGACCTGAAGACCTGGCTGGACAATCTCGACAATGTCTTTGACGCAAGGGAGGCCACCATCGCCCGCGACATCCTCAGGGAACTGCGCGAGAGGGTTGACTTCCTGATAAATGTTGGACTGGACTACCTGTCCCTTGACAGGGCGACAGCATCCCTCTCAGGAGGGGAAAGCCAGAGGATCAGGCTCGCGACACAAATCGGCTCCAGACTGGTGAATGTGCTCTACATCCTCGATGAGCCGAGCATCGGGCTCCACCAGAGGGACAACCGCAAACTGATAGCCTCCCTCAAGACCCTGCGTGACGAGGGCAACTCCGTAATGGTCGTGGAGCACGACACGGAGACGATGCTCTCTGCAGACTGGCTTGTGGATGTCGGTCCCGGAGCAGGTGAGAAAGGAGGAGAAATCTGTTTCTCAGCCCCCCTGTCGGCCATTCCAGGGACAGGATGCAAGCCTGACAATGGACTTGAGGACAAATCCAGATGGATTCTCGGAAAGTCCGTCACCATAGATTACCTGAGCGGGAAGCGCGGAATCGGGATTCCGCCCGTCAGGAGGAAAGGCTCAGGCAAATTCCTCAGCATCAAGGGGGCGACAGGGAACAACCTCAAGAGCGTCAATGCGGACTTCCCTCTCGGCTGCCTCATCGGGATCAGCGGGGTTAGCGGAAGCGGAAAATCATCCCTCATCAACGAGACCCTTATGCCTGTGCTGAAGAACAAGTTCTACAGGTCGATGCTACATCCTCTCCCGTACAGGAGCATAGAGGGGATAAGCAACATCGACAAGGTCATAGAAATCGACCAGAGCCCCATCGGAAGGACTCCGCGCAGCAATCCCGCCACCTTCACGGGGGTATTCAATGACATACGCGCACTTTTCGAGAACACTCCTGACGCGAAGGTCAGGGGATTCAAGGCGGGAAGGTTCTCCTTCAATGTGGCAGGAGGCAGGTGCGAGGAATGTAAGGGAGCGGGCATCAAGGTCATCGAGATGAATTTCCTCCCGTCCGTGAATGTGGTATGTGAGGAATGCGGCGGAAAGAGATACAAGGAGGACACCCTGGCGGTAAAATACAAAGGGAAGAGCATCAATGATGTGCTGGAGATGCCTATCAGCGAGGCCTGCAGGTTTTTCGGGAACATCCCGTCCATAGCACAACGGCTGAAGGCCCTTGTGGATGTCGGACTCGGATATGTCCGTCTCGGGCAGTCTGCGGTGACCCTCTCCGGAGGGGAGAGCCAGAGGATGAAACTCGCCGCCCAACTCGGAAGGAAGGGCACGGGCAACACCCTCTACATCCTTGACGAGCCGACCACAGGACTCCACAGCGAGGACATCAAGGTCCTCCTCGGGGTGCTCGGGCAACTGGTGGACCAGGGCAACACGGTGATAGTCATCGAGCACAACCTTGATGTGCTCAAGAGTGTGGACTACATTTTTGATATGGGTCCCGAGGGAGGGAAGGCAGGCGGAATGATAATCTCGAAGGGCACTCCCGAAGAGGTCGCAGCCGACCCCGCCTCCGTCACCGGTCCTTTCCTTAGGGAAATATTAAATATACAGTAATTATGGACATATATACCATTAACGACAACAGACATTACGATATTCCAGAAGGGACAACCCTCGCCTGTCTGGCGGAGCAAATATTCCCCGACGGGAAGACAAACGGGCAGGAAGTGCTTGCAGCGCTTGTGGACCACAGGCTCAAGGAATTGAGTTTCAAGATGATGATTCCGCACGAGGTGGAATTCATCGGATATGACCATCCCGACGGAAGGAGGACTTTCGTCAGGTCACTCTGCTTCGTGCTCCAGAAGGCCGTGCGGGAACTGTTCCCCGAGGATGTCCTCATAATAGACTATGCGCTTCCGAGCGGTCTGTATTGCGAACTGCGCTCCCCTGCCGTCACAGGGACCGTCCCTGGAGAGGTGCGTACTGTGTCAATCGAACAGATCGGGCAGATAAGGCAGAGGATGAACGAGATAATCAGCCGGGACATTCCTTTCGTCAAGAAGAAGATGAATTCGGAGGAGGCCGTGGAGATATTCAAGGCCAACAACCAGCCTGACAAGGCACGCCTTGCGCGTTCCATCGGCAGTTACACCGTGAGCACATATTTCCTTGACGGAATGGCGGACACCTTCTACGGGCCTCTTGTCCCTTCGACAGGCTACCTCAAGACTTTCGCCCTGACCCAGTTCAAGGCAGGATTCTGCCTCCAGTACCCGATGGAGGGCGACAGGGCGAAGATTGAGCCGATGAAGAAACAGGCAAAGATTGCAGCCACATTGAAATATCATTCCGACTGGTGTTCCATCATAGGGGTCAAGGGCATAGGAACCCTCAACACCGCCATCAGGACAGGCAATGCCGTGAAACTCATAAATCTCGCGGAGGCACGCCACGAAAGATGCTATGCCGAG
>JBJEJS010000107.1:0-3389 GCA_051878235.1 Candidatus Cryptobacteroides sp. | reverse complement strand
TCCGGATATGAAATCTCTTGTTTTGGGAATGCACAGGGTTGACGGGTATGATGCGGGAAACAGCCACGGAATGTTGGCTAATAATGTCTCATTTCATCATACGATAACCATCTGGCCGGATGGAAATGTGAACGGGTACAACAAGGCTTATGCTAACCTGGATAAGAATAAAGATGATTTTGCGGTGGATTATCTGGTAAATGAAATCCGCAGGAACTCAAAAGGAGGCAATTTCATACAGGCAATGTTCTATTCCTGGTTCTATGGCCCTCGGCGTTTGGCGAAAGTCCAGGAGATATTGGAAAAGGAAGGCTATGTTTTTGTGACAATGAATCATTTTGACCAGTTGTATAGAGAATCTCTAAAGCAGGATTGAGTCAGTAAGGATTTTTTTCGTAGAATAATTGTTGAAATATGAAACAACAGTATTTGGTATGCATTTTCCTGTTTTTATGTTTATCTGTCCGTATTGATGCGGGAAATGCAGTGGATGTCAAGCATCCTGTAAAGAGTAAGAATTTTACTTTTGCAATTATTGCCGATCCTCAGGTGTCCTCCCGTGGCTATCAGAAACAGGAATTTATAAATGCTTGGCAGACATTGGAGAAAATGTCGCAAGAAATTGGTTCAAGTGAGAAGAAAGTGGCTTTTACTGTTTCATTGGGAGACATTGTAAATGCCTTTGAACCTCGTTCTCTTGAGAATTTCACAGAGTGTATAAAAGGTTTGAACACTCCTTTATATCTGGTACATGGTAATCACGACAGTAAATTTCCTTATACAGAGTATCGCCGGTTCAGCAGGGAACTGACCGGTATAGATGAAATGTATTATTCTTTCGATGCCGGGAATTGGCATTTTATAGTGACTCCAAGTCAGATTGACAACCGTACTGTCCTGATGAAGAATCCTGATTACAAGAAATACGTCAATGAATTTACAGAATGGCTGAAAAAAGATTTGGCGGCAAATAAGAACAGGCCTACGGCTGTTTTCCAGCATTTTCACGGTATCCCGATTGGCTTGACACAATTGGAATGGTACACAGTGACCCGTGAGAGAAGAAAAGAGTTGATGGATATTTTATCAGAGCACGGAAATGTGAAGTATTATTTCAATGGGCATATCCATAATGGCATAAACCCATCTGTAAAAATGACCAAAACCTATCGTGGCATAACGTTCGTTACTGTACCTACAGGTATTGTCACACGTCCTCTGCAAGATGAATTCCCGGAGTATCGTTCTGGTGATGAAACAGGAGGATATTATATGACGGTTGATGTGAAAGGAGATGAATTCACTCTGTATGGACATCTGGCAGGCAATCCTGAAGCCTATGAATATCCTAAGAGTTTTGAGGTTATAGATGAGACAATAGAACCACGTTGGTTTCATAATCTGCCGGAATTGGAATCTGTGCCGCAACTCATAAATGGGAGTTTTGAGGATGGGATGTCTGGATGGAATAAAGTATATCGTTATAATGGTGACTATTTTTCGGCGTTTGTCGCTAAACCGGAAAATATGGCAGGACAAAACTGTGCTTTAGTCGGAGTCCGTGCTGCTCAACCTGATTTGTGGGGGAATGATGAATTCAACGAAATATATCAGATTGTGGATGTCAAAGATATGCATTCCCTACAACTGAAAGCCGGTTTGTATCTCACGGATCTGCCTGAGAACGGTGGCGTTTTCTTGAGGGCTGTGGCCATGAACGGGAAAGGACATTGCTGTACGGTCTTTCTAAGATTGGGACGTTCTTCCGAATATCGGGCGTCGTTTATTCCCAGAGCTATGGATTATGAAATGAACGGAACTCCTGCTAAATGGGGATATCTAAAAGGATTGGCAGAAAAGAAGAAAATAGTATTCCTTGATATACCGGAAAAGACGGGAGAGTGGATTCCGGTTGACATAGATTTGGCGGAAGTCTATGATGCTGCTGTTGGCGAGATGGGTGCTTTCAGCAGGATGAATGTTGAAAAAATTTATTTGGGGCTGGCTGCGTGGGCCAATAAGGAGTCAGGTTCTGAAAGTATGGTTTATTATTCTGGTGTTTCACTTCTGGATTCAGGATATTCGTCAATGACAATAGACGGGAAACCTGTAAGTTATGAAAGTGCATTTCAATGTGACTTCGGGAATCAGGTCGAAGAAAAAATGATAAGGAAGCGGATGAAAAATAAGAAATAATATCCAGACTCCGTACAATTTGCATAAATATAGGGTTTTATTATAAATCTGAATTTTTGCACAACCCGGCAATTTTATTAACTTTGCAGGTTGTAAGGAGTTGGTATGAAAGAAAAATTGACACAATCGGTGGCGCTTCTGATGCTTGCCTGGTACTGCCTGTGCCTGGTGGGTTTTGATGTGCACACCTGTCGGATAAGCGGTGAGAGCGTCCTTTCCCCGCTGGTTGTCAGTTCCGATTGTGAGGACCTTCATCATCACGATTCCCACCACCATCATTCGGGGATGGCCTGCAGGTGCTGCCTTCCTGACGAGGGACATAGTGACTGTGAGGCAATCGTGACCGAGGATGCCTGCTGTTCGGATGACATACTCATCCCTGAACTGGCTGCCACGGAATCCGAGCGCGAGGAGGTCCACTCCCATCACGGACATTGCACCTGCCATTGCGGTCTGTGTCCTGACGGCATAGAGGTGGGCAGGGTCCTGCTCGCGGCGTCTTTCCTGCCGTCTTCCGTACCTATCCCCGATGAAAATCCTCTGCTCCCTTCCCGTGTGGAGCGTTCTGCCATTTCTGTCTGGCGATTGTAGTCTGCTTATGACTGTTTCTGACGCGCATCCTTCGGATGGGCGCGTATCTTATGTATATCATATATATCAATAGTCATATATATCATATATTATAAAATTATAAATCTCATATATTTTATAAATCGCCAGACAATGAAAAAATATATATTTACGGCAATTGTACTGTCAATTTTCGCCATATCTCCAATGCGTGCGCAGGTGTATGGCCCTGACGGACAGGCCATAGACACGACAAACATCTACAAGGACCGCGCTGACAGCCTTGACGCCACCGTCTTTGTGGCACGCCAGGCGGGAACATATCTGTCAAAAGTCAAACCTGTAAGGACGGAGGTAATCTCTGCGGCGGGGCTATGCAAGATGGCCTGCTGCAACCTTGCGGAAAGTTTTGAGAACTCCGCAAGCGTGACGGTCGGATATTCCGATGCTGTGACCGGCGCAAGGCAGATCCGCCTCCTCGGACTCAGCGGGACATATACCCAGATGCTTGATGAGAGCCGCCCTGTGATGCGCGGGCTCGCATCCCCTTTCGGACTGAGTTATGTGCCTGGGCAATGGCTTGAGAGCATCCAGATAGCCAAAGGGGCATCCTCTGTCATCAA
>JBJEJS010000106.1:0-3402 GCA_051878235.1 Candidatus Cryptobacteroides sp. | reverse complement strand
TTAACCAATAGACTTTTTAATGTTAAACCGTCCAACTTTTGGGGGGCACATCAAAGGGCACCCTCCACTTCTTGTGCTGTGTTTAGGAATTACTTGTAGTTCAAGACTTTAAGTTGAATGTTGTCGATGTACATACGGCGTTGTTTGTTGGTGTTTTCTGAGTCCGCATCGTCACGGTACGATCCGATTCCGATTGCGTCGCCGTTGCTTACGGTCACCGTGTAGGTGTACCTCACCCATTTGTAGTCGTCATCGGTAGTAGGCATACGGAATTTGTGCACCTCAGTTTCGGAAGGTGTTCCTACCTCGTGGTTGATGAAACCGCTTTCGTTCTTCCTTGCCGAATTGTTGTAAACCTGGACGATGCAGGTTGCAGGGTCAAATTTGTAAGGCTTTCCTGCTGTGCTCGGGTCCATATAAGGACAGGCATCGAATGAGACCTCGACCTCAGCAGTGCCTGACAGACAGGTGATAGCAGGGGTCACGATCTGGGCGCACGCGCTTGATGCGCCGATCTTGACGAGTCCTGCCGCCATACAAAGCGCTCCGACGGCATTGCTCTCAGGAACATTGCCCCAGTCTTTTATTCTGGTATTTGGCACGTGCCATTTGAATGTGTTCATCAGTCCGCTGTGCTTTTCTGCACTGAAATATTGGAGTTTGCTTCCGTCGCCGATAGGATCGTCTCCAAGAGCCATATAATTCTCGTATGCTGTTCCTGTGCTCTTGAGTGACCATCCCGGGAATCCCTGTACGCACTCTCCTCCGAAAGGCCATTCGCTGAAGTCCTCGTAGAGGATGACATCACCTGCGGATGCTGTAGAAGTCGGCATTGTGACAACCTTGGATGCTCCGGTGTGGACCTTGACAGTCTGTTCAATATCAAATGCTGTCGCTGCGACAGTCACCCAATAATCTTTGTCCGCGTCAAGTCCTGAAACCATAAATTGAGGAGAGACCTTGTAAGGGATGGTCCTGTTGCTTGAGAAGATGGATGCCTTTGCGGTGAAATAATGCCTTGAATGCAGTTTCGTGCAGGCCTCGTCCTTGAAGGTGGCAAGGGTGTAGGTCGTGTTGTGGTCGAAGTCGAAGTTATTGTAGTCCTTGAGGGTCCACTTGATTCCGTACTGTGACTCGTTTACGAAGACAATTTCTGCCTTGAGGGTAGGAAGTTCGATGAAGACCTGCTCAGAAGTCACTTCATCCGAGTCGAACTCGTTTGCATCTTCTTGTGAAACGACTGCCTGCACCTTATAATAATATG
Organism: Candidatus Cryptobacteroides sp.; assembly: GCA_051878235.1. Taxonomy (GTDB): domain Bacteria; phylum Bacteroidota; class Bacteroidia; order Bacteroidales; family UBA932; genus Cryptobacteroides. The sequence goes on along the minus strand of JBJEJS010000106.1, from coordinate 2,138 downwards.
TCTTTTCAGGAGTGAGTTTAGGGAATGTCACGGTGTTGGTTGTGACATACTGTGACGAGACTGCATCCTGGGAATCAGTAGAATAGATGCTGGCCTTGTAGAGTGAGCATCCTGAAACCGCGTTCCAGGTTCCTACAACATTCCGTCCGTTCACGGAAATCGCCAATCCTGTAGGTGATGCGAGTTTCTCAGTGACTTGTCCTGCCGTACCAATCTTTTTCGTGGTAGTCTGGGAATTGAACTCAGGCTGCACATAACTGATTGCTGTGATTTCGAACACATAGACTCCCGCAGGGATGCTGTCGAATGTGCACTGGGTCCCGTCCGTCTCAAGGGTGTATTTGAAATTAGGGCTCGCAGCGGAGTAAAGAGTGACTGCGTAAGCATCAGCTCCCTTGACTGCCGGCCACTCGACCTTGATTGAATTTTCCGTAGGATATGTCTTGAGTTCCGCAGGGTCGATGTCCGCAAGCGGCTCGGTGAGTTTCACCACGCTTGTTGAGACTACGATGCTGTCCACATTGAACCTTGTGGTCTTCACATTTGTGGAGTTCTGGGCAGAGACTTTGATGCGGGTGTTGGAAGTCGCGCCGTCAATCCTGAAACTGCGTACAGTCCATTTCCTTTCAGCGGCTGACTTCTGTGCAGGGAAGTTCTCAGGTGTGAGGACTCCTCCGGTCACCTCTCCGCCGCCTTCGGTAGTGATCTCGATTGTACCGTCAGTGTTGTCGAAACGCAGAAGTTTCATTGTGAGGGTGACGGTCGTCTCCCCGTCAAGCGATGAGAGGGCAGGAAGCTGGAACCATCCTGCGGCAGAGCCTGTGCCGACCTTGATGTAGCCCGGGTGCTCATATACTTTCTCACCATTCCAGCCGTCGATTCCCCTGTCCTGGCGGTATCCCTCGATGTTATGAGATGCCCAACTTGTGTTTGAGTCTCCGAACACATCGAATGTTCCGTCCTGATCAAGTTTAGACATTTCTGTCCATCTGTTTTTCGGAGCGTACCATTCATAAGTCTGGGCTCCGTCAACGCCGATACCTTTAAGATTGTTCGGATAGTCGCCTCCAAACACCATCTTGTCAAATGTCTGAAGATAAACGATGTCAGGTGAGAGGACATTTGAAGTCATTGTGGTGTTGTAAAGTTCCTTGCCGTCAACAGTCACATTGCAGGTGACGGTGACTTCTCCAAGGATTGAGGCTGTTCCTTCAACAGGGATGGTGAGAGAGCCGTCTCCCTCTGCAGGGACGGTGTAAACAGTCTCAGGGGCGATGGAGAGTGCTCCGTCGCCTTCAATTGACGCCCTGACTGTGATTTTCTCCCCGCCTTTTGCCTTGGTGTACTTGATTACGATAGCGGCTGAGGCGGCATCGTCTTTTGTAAGGGCTCCGGTCAGGGAAGGCTCTTTCACTTCAAAACTTCCGTCAGCCTGGTTGACTTCAACTGACGCATTGTAGGTTCCGTTGCTTGAGAGAATACGAATGTAGCCGGTCCTTTTCTCGCCGGCGTTGCGTGAGGCGGTGATGGTGACTTTCTGGAAGTCCGTTCCGTTGCCGCTCTCCGGGCAGGTCTGGTCGGGAGTAACCGTCAGCCAGTCGGTGTCGGAGACAGCATACCACTGACCGTTGTACCTTACTGTAACGGTCGCCGTGGCTCCTTCGTTGTAAGCAATGTTGACAACATCAGTGTCCCTCCTCAGGTTCGGATTGATCTCTTCCTTCACGCAGGACGAGAAAACGAACAGGGAGGCGAGAACTGTGAAGGCAACGCTTCTATTCATTATGTTCATACGAGTGTCTGTTAAGGTGGTTAATTGCCGCCGTCCGACCTGCGTATGTTTATGGTTCACGATGCAAAAGTAAACAAATAAATTAAAAATGAAAATATTTTATGGCTAAAATGATAGAAAATGAAAAATATTTACATATATTTGCCACTATAATTAAAAACAAACCACAATTTCGTCGTTTCAACCTGTCTGTTATTTTTATGGTTCACAAGCAGCAACCCGCTGTACTGTAATTAATAACTAAATGAAACGAAATGAAAAATATCGATGCTAAAACAAGATTCTCCTCATTGGGATCCAGACTCGGGGGGGGTATTGTTGCAATGTTTCTGTTAGCATCCGGCTT
>JBJEJS010000105.1:0-3427 GCA_051878235.1 Candidatus Cryptobacteroides sp. | reverse complement strand
CTTTGGACTGGACCCTTTCATTCACCTACAACAACAAGGACTCGCATTACGAATCTCTTGCCTCCAATGCGATGAATCTATATTCCACAGCGATGGAGGACGGGATGGTATATACGAATTATGCCGGTCTGCAACTTTACGATGACCAGGGCAATCTGATAACGAATGTATCAGAGGATTCTCCGGTAAAAGGAAGGGTGCTGCCATACAGTTATTTGTATCAGTACGACATCTTCGGCAAGGAACTGAACGGTTTCGCGAAACTTAATGCCCGTTTCGGAAAAGTCTGGGAAAATGTCTCCGAGAAGATTCTTGTCGGGGCGGACTACAAGACGGACGGGAACCTTGGAGTTGGGGCGGTCTATGATGACGAGACTCCTCCGTACAGGTCTGCCTCCAATACGGCTTCCGGTTACAGGCGGCGTCCATTTTATGATGTCCCTTTTGTAAATCAGATAGGAGTCTATGCCGAGAATGTCTTTGACTGGACTTTCGCAGGCAGGAAACTGGAGGTCACGGCGGGAGTGCGTTTTGACTGGGTCAATTCCCTGACCTCCGTCGCCCCGCGTGTGAATGCCTCAATCGACATCTTCCCTGAAGTCTTCACTTTGAGGGGTGGCTGGGGAATCACCTCCAAGGCTCCGACTGCACTTTACCTTTATCCGAACTATGCCTATCACGATATGCTGAACTACAACGGGATGAGTGAGACTGTCCCGGAGTCGGAAAGGTTGCTTGTCGCCACGACGAGGGTCTATGACACGAGGAATTATGACCTTGAAATAGCGAGGAACCGCAAAGCGGAGATAGGCTTTGACATACACATAGCCAAAAGGTTCCGTGTCTCCGTGACCGCATACGATGAATATATGAAGAACGGCTATATGTTCTCCCTCACTCCTGAGACATTCAAATGGACACAATTCCAACAATATAAGGTGGCTGCCACAAATCCCGGAGACATCCCGGTCCTGACTGCGGGCGACACCTACAGCACATTCTTCTATTATTACACTCCGACCAACAACCTGAAGATGAGGAACAGCGGAGTGGAGTATGAAATTGACCTGGGCAGGTTCGATGCCATAAGGACCTCATTCTTAATCAACGGGGCCTGGATGCGGACGGCAACTTCCAACAGAGGCCATTCATTCAGTACGAGGACATCAACCAATATAGAGAACCATATAGGAATATATGCTCCTGAAAAATCGACATCGTATGTCGAGAATCTGAACACCACCTTCAGAATCACGCACAATATTCCGAAAATCGGTTTCGTGTTCACATTGACCGGACAGGTCAACTGGTACGCCAAGTCCTGGACTGAATACCGCAATGACGAGATGTTCGTCAGTTACATTGACTACAACGACGGACAGATAAAGCCGTTTGACCCGTCGAAAAAGGATGACCCTGAGTTCTCGTACCTTTTCCCGACCCTCAATGATACCAGGTTTGCGGTTGACAAGGTCTTTCCGACATTCATCCTTAATCTGAATGTGACAAAGGAAATCGGCAAATATCTCACGGCATCGTTCTATGTGAACAATATGTTCAATTCCAGACCTATTTACAAACCTCAGTACGGTGAGACACGTGAACTGGGAATCCCTATTTTCTTCGGCTTTGAATTCAAGGTGTCCATAAGATAACAAATACTATTATTATTCAATATGTTAAAACAAATGAAAAAGTCCATTGTTTTCATTGCTTCGCTTGCGATAGCAGGTGCTGCAATCCTCTCCTGCACGAAGGAGAACAAAGTAAAGGCGATTTCGGTCGTCGCTGAAATTTCAGAGGAAGGCCTTGAGGAAGGTCTCCCGAAACCTGAGACCTATGAGGTCACTTTCACGAACACCGGCACAATGCAGTCTGTGACAGTCCAGACAGAGAACGGAACTGCGGTTGCCACCGGCATCCTTCCGGGCATATACAATGTCTCAGCGTCGGCAGTCACTGTCGAAGGAGGCAATGCCTATAATTATGCGGGTTCTGTTTCCAATGTGAATTTTGTCGCTGACAATGACAAGGTGACAATCAAGGTTGCCGCAGTCAAGGAATCTGCCCTTGTCTTCAAGGAGATATATTACAGCGGATGTACAGTGGTCCCTCCTTCAGAGGAAGACTCTTGGGGAACTACATATTTCCGTGACCAGTTCTATGAAATCTACAACAACAGTCCCGAGACCGTCTATTTGGACGGATTGTGCCTGGCTGCAACAATTTTTGCAAATTATGATTTCACGACGATTTATGTGTATGACATTGAAAATCCTGAAAATTATGTCTTCGCCCAGGATATTTGGAGATTCCCTGGAGACGGGACCCAATATCCTGTTCAGCCGGGAGAGTCAGTGATCGTCGCCCAGTGGGCCACAGACCACAGGGCTGAGAACCTTTCACAAGGAAAGTCGCCTATGAATCTCTCCGGAGCTGAATTTGAGACATTCCTGAAGGAAATGTCAATGGGAGGTTATTCAATTACCGACGAGGCCGCCATCAATCTTGAATATGCTGCCAATGCGAAGGGCTACACTCTTCCTATGTGGCTTACTCCTGTCAGCGGAAGCCGGTATGTCCTCTTCAAACCAAGCATCGAAATCAGGACATCTGAATTCCTCGCACCGACGAACGAAGAGGCTTACGCTCAGAATTATGCTGTCGAAATCCTTGTGTCTGACGTGATTGATGCAGTTGAGGCCATAGCGGATGAAACAAATGTCCAGTACAAAGGCCTTCCAATCAGTCTTGATGCAGGTTACATCTGGTGCAGCGGCACTTACTGCGGCGAGAGCATCAGCCGTAAGATCAAGGAGACCAAGGAGGACGGACGCATCGTTTACCAGGACACCAACAACACCTGCAACGACTTTGAGGTCAATACCACTCCTGTCATCAGGCGCAACGGTGCGAAGGTTCCGTCCTGGAACACCTGGAACAAATAAGGCAGACTATTATAATGAAGAAAATCACTCTGACAGCAATTTCCTGGTTCCTGCCCATTCTGTGGGCGGGAGCCGTTTGTGCGGCCCAGCCCGGAACGGACCGGGGGACCGTCGGGGAGAAGATCGTGAACAGGGCTATGCTCCAGACGAATTACCGCAACACTTTGTGGTTCCGGACAGACAATGCCGCCGGACTCGCTTTCTCTCCGCTTGCCGCCTACAATGACCTTGACCTTTCGTATTCCGGGAGTTTCGGGGAGTTTTCAATGGCGCAGGACGCGGTGACATCCCACAATGTCAAACTTGCCACGAGCGGTGCCTTGTCACTCGGGGGATTCAGCCTGTGGGGTGATTTTTCTTTCACGAACATCTTCGACAAAGGAGTGAGGTACAATTCCATCAGGTATGAAGTTCCTGAGAATATGCCTTACTACATTGCGGACAGTTATTCGAGCGACTGGAACAGACAGGAATATGAC
>JBJEJS010000104.1:0-3429 GCA_051878235.1 Candidatus Cryptobacteroides sp. | reverse complement strand
AGGATAGAAAAGGATCATCCCCTTGATGTCGGAGGGATGTTTCTCCGCTGCAAGGGCCGTCACAAGGCCTCCCTGGCTGGATCCGAGAACAAAGACATTGTCAAGGTCGATGTAATCCAAAGTCCTGATCTTGTCAAGGACAATTTCCAGGTCCTCGACTTCTGTGAATACTGTCATCTCGTCTGTTGTCCTTCCCGTGCTCTTGCTCTCGTCACAGGCACCGCAGAAATCAAAACAATAGGCCGCATAGCCTTTTTCAACGAGATATTCCGCATACGGAGCCATTGCCGTGTGTGTCAAGGAGGAACTGTGCGAAAGGACGACAACGGGAAGTTTGCCTTCTTTGTCTTTTGGCGTGTACATCTGTCCATAGATGTCGATTCCGTCTGCCTTGCAGTGCAACTCGGTGATTACGGTCTCGAATGTGGTTACGGTTTCTTCATCAGATGGCTTCTCTCCGTCTGTGGGCTTTTCAGAGCAGGATGACATTGCAGCCACCGCTGCAAGACAACATATAACCGTTGTCCCTAATTTTACAATTCGTCTCATAATCCACACTTTTAGATATATCATATCCCTTTAACTAACCTATAATCTTTCTAACAAATATGTTATTACTTTTAACTATATTGTTTCTTTTACTTATAATCAATATAATATTATAAACGAGTCACCTTATATGTATATTTCCCGTTTATCGGGGCATCTGCAGGTGAAGTCAGCGAGACACGCCTCAATGTCTTGCCCCAGGCCTTGCTCAGACGAAGGTCTGTGACGCTTATTTCCTCTACGGAAGGTGTGAGTGTCTGAGGGAAGGACAACTTGACCGCCACATCGGAGTTGACGACAACGACACTCCCCTTTCCGACGACGCTTCCGTCAGGACAGGTTTCTCCCGGCAGATAGACATAGCCCTGGACAAGGAAGTTCACGGTGTCCGGCAGAATCCTTTTCCTGAGGGAATACACATCGGAAATCTCAAGGGAACCTTCCTTCAGGGTGTAGGACCTCTTCCAGAAATTGCATTCTGCCGCCGGGGTATATGCTCCTGATATGTCTGCCGAGAATGACAGTTTCTTCAGGTCGCAGGTGACATCCTTTGCCTTGAACTCCTCACCAGGAGCCTGGGATGTGCCGTTGATCACAGGAAGGTTGTGGTAATCGCTCTGCATCGTCCAGATTGTGTATCTCTCCGCGCTGAATGTCTTCTTTGAATAGGTTTCCACACCTGCATCCACAAAGACAGGGATGTTGTCGATGTAGAGGATGAAACTTCCGATGTCATTGTGGTTGTGGCTCTCGTTGTTGTGTCCTCCTTTGGCTGCCACAAACCATCCGCTCCTGTTCCTCAGATAAAGGAACTGGGTCTGGTCGTACCAGGTGCATTGAGGGATGTCGGCAATCAGACAGTCATAAACCTTTGAAAATGAAGACTTACGAGCAAGGGCATTGAGGGAGTCTGCATCGGAGCGCATCTGTGAGGCCGACCTGATGCTTTCAAGTGACCTGAAGGTGTCGTGCCAGATGACGGGTTTGCAGGAAATGAATTCCCCTGCTTTCCTGTCCGCTGAATAATGGAGTGCAAAATCCATCATTTCACGGCTTCCTGTTCCTCTTCCGAAAGTGTAAATCAGTGAAGGATTCATTTTAAGACTTGCAGTGGCATCTGCAAAGTTCACCACCCAGTCGTTTCCGATGTAGGAGCGCACGATGTATTCGCCCATATCATTGAGCAGCTTGTTGCTGAGCAGGGAAAGCCCGCCCTTGGTCGCATCGTGGACAAGCTGCACATAATCAAAGAGTTTTGCCCCGGCTGATTCCCAATAGGACGGTCCTTCCTCGCAGGCTCCGTCACTTTGCACATAGTTGATGAACTGGTCGACTGAATGGAGAGACAACTCGATTTCCTCCTGGAAACGCTGAGGGTCCGTCTCCATCAAAAGACAGCAGATCAGGACATTGGAGTTGCACCAGGGAGTCCAGTTGTTTACCAGCTGCCCCGGTTTCCAATCCTCCATTATCCACCAACTGCCCTTTCGTTTCTCCTTGATAACGAAAGGGTCAAGAATCTTTTCCTTGATGGAAGTCTCTATTGTGTAATTGATTGAGGGGTCAATTGTGGCAAACTCGTCCTTGAAGTAATGCCAGGCAATCGCAATCTCGGCCCCGACACCCGCTGAAACGAGGTCTATTATCTGATGACGCGGGTCCGGAAGGGACCTGTGGGTCGCCTGACGCGGCAAGTGGGCGGAAAGCACCCAGGAAGGCATCTGGCACATCAGCCAGGCTCCGTTTATGATCTGGTCAATGAAACGGCCCTTTCCCTCGGCCAGCTCAGCCATCATCAAAGAGTTGAGTGCTATTCTGTTTGCCTGGAACGGATGTTCCATAACTCCCCTCTCCCCTGTCCTCTCGTAGGCCAGATAGGCCGAAGCCGGGACGGTTTTCCACTCATATCCAAGATATTCCTCGCCTTTGGAAATCACAAAGGCTTTGTCCGCTCCTAAAAGTTCATCCCATCCTTTCCTGTCACTGTAGGCAGGATAAGGCATCCAGTCACCTCCCATCGTGAAAAGGGAGATTCCGCCACATTTATCGTATTCTTTGACAAGATAATCCCTGTTTTCGTATGCCTGCGATTCCACGCAAATGGCAAAGAGGGCAAGGACAGCCGCTATAAATCTCATTCTCATTTTGTTACAGTTATATTTCCTACATAATATCCCCAACATTCGGAGGTGACCACATTCATTTCCTTTCCGTCAGCGTCCTTGACGATGGTCGCCACAGGAAGGTCGGTGTGGGAATGCCCTCCGATAATCATATCCACATTCCTGAGGGTGGAGGCCAGTTCTACATCCTCCTCATATCCGATGTGCGTCAGGCAGATGACCAGGTCGCATTTCTTTTTGTTCCTCAGAAGTTCCGCATACCTGTTGACAACGGGCGACGGCTCGGAATATGTCATCTTTTCCGCGATGTCCTTGTCCACAACTTCCGTGACATCAGTCAGGACACCAATCACTCCGACCTTCATCCCTCCCCTTTTTACAATTGTGTAAGGCTTGATGAGTTTCTCCAGAGGACCGCCTGCGAAATTGTAGTTTGCGCAGACGACTCTGAAATCCGCCATCCTGATCCTTCTTGCAAGTTCATCCGGACCGTTGTCGAACTCGTGGTTGCCGAGACAGGCTATGTCATAGCCCATTTCGTTCATTACTTTCACCTCCAGGTCCCCTCCGAGCAGGGTGAAATAGGATGAGCCCTGGCTGAAATCCCCCGCGTCAAGCAAGAGGAGATTCTTCTTTCCGACCGCATTTCTGACGCTGTCGATATAGACCGCGCGTTCCATCACTCCTGCGTGCCCGTTCTTCTCACCTCCCTTGACGGGGTCGATGTGGCTGTGCGTGTCGTTGGTGTGGAGTATAG
>JBJEJS010000103.1:0-3436 GCA_051878235.1 Candidatus Cryptobacteroides sp. | reverse complement strand
CGATTCCTGCAAGGTAGGTAAGCCAGTCGTGAGCGTGGATGACATCAAATTCATCCTTATGCTGCAGGGCGATTGTGGCGCCGACCATAGCGTAGCGTGCGACCTCCTCCATCAGGTTAGCGCCGTACTTGCCTGAGAATTTGTATTTCTGGCCGTACTGCACGCGGAAGTTCTTTATCTGCCTCTTCCTCTCCTCCTCGACCACAGTCTTGAAGTCCTGAGGATCAACATAAGGCACCATATTAGTTCCGATATGGACGAACTGGACCTTTCCGAGAAACTCGTCCACGGAAGCGGTCACAGTGTCAACGGCCACATCGCTCGCATTGATAATCTTTACGGCACTCTGGTCCTCGTCCCCTGAAGCCGAAGGCATCACGAAAAGCACATCGACATCATTCTCGGCAAGGCCCTTGGTCATTCCGTAGCAGGCAGTTCCGAGACCTCCCGCGATATGGGGAGGGAACTCCCATCCAAACATCAGTACTCTCATTTCTTGTCCTCCCTATATTTGTTCATAAGATAATCTATCCTCAGAAGGGCTGCCGTGCTTTCCGCGCTTGAGATGGCGCCGTGCGGCTCGTGAGGAGGGTCACCGTCATAAAGTTCGGAGAACACTCCGACACCGTGCTTGCTGATGTCCTCGTAGAAGCCCTCGGTGAGATATTCCGCCCTCTTGTAGAAGGAGGCTCCCATCATCTTGAAGCATATATCTATATAAGGTGCGAGGAGCGCAGGGAAGGCGCAGCCGTTGTGGTAGGCCATATCCCTTTCAGGCTGTGAGCCCTCATACACACCCTTATATTTTATATTCCTCGGTGACAAGGTCCTTATTCCCCTCCTTGAGACGAGTTCGTTGGTGATGACGGACACCACCTCGGACTTGATCTCGTCCTCTACCGGAGAGTAGTCGAGGCATACGGCGAACAACTGGTTAGGACGGACATCGAGATTCTGTCCGCATCCGTCAACATAGTCCGCAAGATAACCTGCCTCAGGATTCCAGAATGTAGGCTGGAAGTTCTTCTGCACAAGGTCACGCACCGGAGTCCACCTCTGTACGAAGCCGCTCTTCGCCGTGCCGTATTTCTGCTCCATATCGATGGCGAAGCAGAGTGCATTGTACCACATTGCGTTGGTCTCCACCTGATAGCCGGCCCTCTCATTGACAGGCTGGCCGTTCACATAGGTGTTCATCCAGGAAAGCGCGGTCCAGTCCATCTGGGCCCAGAGCAGTCCGTTAGGGTGCATTGCAATCTCTTTCCTCCTGCCCGGGAGATAACTCTCGATTATTCCCTTGAGGGTCTCGCCGTATTTCTTCCAGATGCGCTTCTCCTCACCGGTGAACTCGATGTACTGCTGGATGGTGTCGGTCAGACGGAGAGGAGACTCAACCTGGGTCGTCCTGTGGAAGAGCCTCTCCTGCTCGTCGGAGATGAGGGTGTCGAGAATCTTCTCGAACTCCGCCTTGCCGCTGCCTGCATAGAGGGTCAGGCCGGGAAGGGAAACGATGGTCTCACGCAGAAGACCTGTCTCAAGCCAGGAGAATCCGGCCGTGATCTTCTCCTTTCCGCCCCTGACGCATTTGAGCATATCCGCATCGTGGACAAGAAGGTCGTGATAGGAAGTGATGTTGCCTTTCTTCCTGACAATCTCGTCGAATTTCCTCTTGAGCCCCCTTGCGCTGATCTCGTTGACTGACGCTGAAAGGACAACGGACTCGCCAGGCTTCAGTTCGGTGGTGAACTCGCCAGGCACAAAGAGGTCCTCACGGCAGTCGAATCCCCTGCGGTACTCGTCGGAATAAGTGATTCCGTTGTACCAGTAAGGCGACGTCTTGAAGGTGGACTTAGAACTCATCTGCAGGTGCAGGCGAGGGAATCCGTCATAAAGGCAATATGAGACTCCGTCAGGAATTGCGGTGCCCTCGGTCCTTGCCTCCCCGTTCTGGCTGGTGAGGCTGTGCACATTTCTGAACGCAAGGAAAGGCTTCAGTTTGAGGACAGCCTTCTGCGGAGCGTCGAGGAGGGTGTACTTGATGAGGACCTGGTCATTGTCAGGGACCATCAGGATGGTCTTGCTGAACATTATGTCACCGACTTTGTACACGACCTCAGGAACCGGATCGGCATCAAAGTCCACAATGTACTTGTGCCCTCTCGGCTCATATACATCACCGTAACAGTGGATTCCGAGGTTGAACTGCTTGCCTGCCACAATCAGGCTTTCGTCAACTGAGGACAGAAGCATATACTTTCCTCCTCCGAAACTGTCAATCGGCACTGCAAGAAGCCCGTGATAGCGTCTTGTATTGCAGGTCACTATGGAAGTGTTGCAATAGGCGCCCGTCCTGTTCGCCTCAATGATCTCACGCTTGAGCGAGTATTCAAGGTTCACAAGTTCGGACTTGTTGAATTTAAGAAAAGCCATATAATATCTTTTTAGTTAATAATTACTTATTCAGGAATCTTCCCGTAACAACTTAACGCAATAATTCAGTCGACCTTTTTGAGGACGACCGCACAGCGGCTTGGCAGATACAGCATCAGCGTGTCGTCGTAAACAGCCGGACCGTTTTGCGACTTTTTCGGAACGGAGAAATGCTCCTCACCGCTTTTTATACGGGAAAAGCCGTTGAACTTTTCTTCGTCCGAATCAAGGACACACACATATTTTCCTGCCGGAGCAGCAAAGGCATAGTCCGTAAAAGACTGTGCCGGATTGAAATTGAGCGCAAAGATACAATTTATTCTTTTGAAAATGAGAATTTTTTTCTGTTCATCCTGCACAATCAACTCCGGCCTGCCTTCCAGAAGCCCCTCCTTACGGCAAAGTTCTACCATCGCGCGGTCGAAATCATTGAGATTCTTATATCTCAAATAGTCAGGCTCCATCAGCGACCACTGCCTTCTGGCATACTTGTAGGACCATCCGTTCCCCTCCCTCGGGAAGTCGATCCATTCCGGATGTCCGAACTCGTTGCCCATAAAGGTCAGGTAGCCGTCACCTGCGGTCGCCATCGTGACAAGCCTTATCATCTTGTGGAGAGCGATTCCCCTGTCAACTATCAGGGACTTGGACTCCTTGTTCATCGAAGTGTACATCTCCTTGTCCATAAGGCGGAAGATGATGGTCTTGTCCCCGACCATCGCCTGGTCGTGGCACTCGGCGTAACTGATGGTCTTCTCGTCCTCACGCTTGTTCGTCAGCTGCCACCACATCTCGCCCACGCTCCATTTCTCGTCCGGGACTTCCTTTATCCATTTTATCCAGTTGTCAGCCACTCCCATACTCATACGGAAATCAAAGCCGACACCGCCTTCCTCGAAAGGAGCCGCAAGACCTGCCATCCCGCTGACATCCTCTGCGATGGTGAACGCATCCGGATTGACCTCCCTGACAAGCATATTGGCAAGCGCGAGATAGGTCACGGCAT
>JBJEJS010000102.1:0-3448 GCA_051878235.1 Candidatus Cryptobacteroides sp. | reverse complement strand
AGAGTTCGGCAGGCTTGTCCGGGACTGCGACCCCCGTTTTGAGATGGATTTCGAAGGCTGTCTGAAAAAGATTCCGGCTGGCATCCCGGCAGATTGCCCGGATGCCGACTATCTTAGGCTGAAAAGATACTGTGTCTGCTACAATGCTCCTGATGAATTTATGACCTCCCCGGACTTGATGGAGAGGACTGTGGAACTTTTCCGGACGACAACCCCTCTGCTCCATTACATCAACCGTGCGATAGAATATACCCTTGAACAGCAGCCTGAGGACCTTCTTCTCTCGTTCTGATGTCCCGGCCTGCCAAAGATTGTGAAAGGAAAACCCTGTCAGAAAGCGAATCTCAGTCCGAGGGACAGGTTGAAATCGAAAGGACGGGCCTTATAGACATTGTCGGTCGCGCTTCCGTTGTTGAAATGCCAGACGGCTCCCGGCTCAAGATACAGCCCGATGCGTTTTGAGAACAGATATTCCGCTCCGACATTCACACAGGCGGACCATTGCAGTTCCTTCTCCGAGACTGCCGACGATTCGGGTGCGGCGGATGCGTTGTTGTAGATATATTCTGTCCTGAGCCTTCCCCCGACGCATTTCTCCATCATACCGCCTGCTGTGGCATAGACGGTGAAGCCTTTCCTGCTCCAGATGTCACAAGTCAGGTCAAGCGGTATGCCGATGTAGTGAAGTTCCTGCCTGGTGCGTGTGAAATAATTGTCGCTCCCGCTTGTCGTCCTTGAGTACAGCCCGCTCCAGTACAACCCGCTCTCAAGCCCCCATCTGCCTGCGAAATTCCATTTGACGGATACCCCGACCTTGACAGGCTGGAAATATTTCGTGTCGGTGCTGACCTCCCTCGTCCTGTTGAAAAGCATTATGTCCGCCTGGGGGTTAACCCCGAAAGCAAAGACCATTCCGGTCTGCCCCCCTGTCCCCGCATAACCGTCCAGATGGCTGTTCCCGCCACTTCCGCCAGAGATTACCGCCCCGAGCCTCACATTGCCTCTGCGAGCTGTCCTCACGCCGTCAATCTCTTTCCACCCGTCTTCCGCCATACCCTCACCTCGGTTTTCCTCGGCAGTAGCCACTCTTTCTTCCCCTCCTTCATCCCTTCTCTCTCCAATGGAATCCTCTCCGGCATCCCCATCCTCTGAAACTCCGTCATTCCCCTTGTCCTCTAAAGCACTTTCTCCCGTCCCGACAACTCCGTCCGCTATTTCCATAGCCCTGTCCTCCACCGATAAAGCCCCATCCGCCATTCTCAAAGCCTTGTCCGCCATCGCCAAAGTCTCGTCCGCTCTCTCCAAATGCAGAGGCTGCTCTGCAAACTCCGCTTCAACAGCCCCCTCACCTTTCTCCACAAAATCCTCATCCCCCGCAATGACCTGCGCCAGAGCCTCCCCGCCGGAATCCCTGATGACAGAAACCCCGCTCCCGTCAGACTGTCCGCGTCCAAAGCCAAGAAACACAATTGCGGCAACCGCAGCGGCAGCGGCAATGGCACCTCCTGCCCACCCGAGCACCTTCAGTACGCTCCCGCGTCCCTTCCCGACACTCATTTCGGAACTGACCGCCTCCCATACCCCCTCAGGGGCCGGCTGCCGCCAGTCCTCCAACTTCTCCCTGAACTCTTTAGCCCAATCGTTCCCCATCTATAGTGACTTTCCAAAAAATTTCCAAAAATGAAATCCCCGCCAGAAACGGCGGCTCAATGACTGTCCCGATACTCCCTGACCTTCCGCTCAAGCATCGCCCTCGCCCTGTGCAACTGTGACGATGCCGAATTTTCCTTTATCCCGAGAATCTCCGCAATCTCCCTGTGGCTTTTCCCCTCGAACACGAAAAGATTGAAAACCGTCCTGTAACCGACAGGCAGCGAGCGAATCATCTCCTGCACCGCCTCCGCAGGAATCCCCTCCAGACTCATATCCCCCTCATCCTCCACCTCAGGAAGACTGTCCGCGAAACTCAGGAAACCCATCTTAGCGGAATCCCTCAGATGCTTCAGGGAAGTGTTTACCACGATTTTCGTCATCCAGGCCCTCAGCGAGCCCTGTCCCCTGTACCGGAAAGACCCGATGGACGAAAAAATCCTGATGAAACTCTCCTGCAGAATGTCCTTGACATCCTCATCCGCATCAATATAGCGCGAACAGACAGCGGCAAGAAGCCCTGCATATTCGTCATACAGGGCTTTCATCGCTGTGCCATCCCGATTGCATATCCTTTCAATCAGTTTCTGTTCCGCCGATTCCGTCATTATTCCTGTTCAGTACGTGTCTTATAGTCGAACTGTGCAGTTTTCGTGCCGCTGAAAGAATTCCACTTCAATGTCAATTTCACCGTTTCTCCGTTAGTGTCAGGCAGATCCGTGATTCTGAACGCCACGATTCCGCTTCCTTCCCGTCCGCAGACATCCCCGAAAGCATTGTGCCTGAACTCGACCTCGTAAGGGTTTTCAGGATTACCGCCGGTCAGCAGATTTACCTCGTGCTTCACATTCCTCTCCCCCCAGAGCGTCGTGAAATTAAGCGTAATATAGCCGTCCTCCACGACCGTCATCCAACTTTTCAGAATCTCCACAGGGTCATTCCCGTAGGCCTCATCGTTCCCATCTCCCAGGTAAGGCTTCGGAGTCTTTGTCAGAATGCTGTCCATCCAATTGATTTTCACAGCCTTCGCAAACTTGTCCCTGTCAGCCCCCTCAGGGAAGTCCGTCTCGGTGTAATTCACAAACGCCCTCATCTCCTTGTCTCCGTAAGGCAGTTTCGTTGTCCCTACAGGCAGCAGGGCAGTACGGTCGTCCAACTGGAGGAAAAACGAAGTCTCATCGACAGGCTTGACCGTCACAATCGCGTTAGGGTACAGAAGGCTGTAGTCAGGGGCCTCACTCTTGCTGCAGGAATTGAGTGCAGAAAGAAACGCCGTCGCCGCCAAGGCGCAGATAATCATACTCTTTTTCATATTCAAAATATTTAATATTTCATATATATAAGTATATATAAATATATATATACCTTCTTCCTTCGGGACATATACCTCCTTCGGAGGCTGTTCCCATTATATAAATCCACGAAATATGAAATCCTGCGCGGAAACGCAAAAAAAAGGCTGAAAAGTCTTTCTTGCCATTCCGACAGACTTCCCAGCCTTTTTTCAGATATTCCCTAAAGGACTATTTGCCCTTTGCGGCTTTTCTCTTCTGCATTGCGATAGTCACATCGTACATAATCGGCGTGCCGATGAAGATTGAAGCGTATGTTCCGATCACAATACCGAGGATGAGGGCTACAGCAAGACCCCTGATGACCTCGCCTCCGAAGATTGCGATAGCAAGCATAACCACGAGGGTGGTCAGGGAGGTGTTCATTGTACGGGAGAGAGTGCTGTTAAGGGCCTCATTGACATTCGTCTTGAGTTCTGCCTTAGGATGCAGGCCCCTGTACTCAC
>JBJEJS010000101.1:0-3458 GCA_051878235.1 Candidatus Cryptobacteroides sp. | reverse complement strand
GGATAGGAGATTTCATATCCCCCTTCAATTTCAGGACGGCAAGATACTCGATGATTCTCTCCTTCACAGTCTCAAGTCCGTAGTGGTCCTCATCGAGAACTTTCTGGGCGTGCTTGAGGTCAAGGTTGTCCTCGGAGAAATTGCCCCAAGGAAGGTCGAGCATAAACTGGATGTAGTTGTACTGTATGCTGTATTCGGGAGAACTCGGATTGTACCTCTCGAGTTTCGCCATCTCCTTCTCGAATATCTCCTGAATCTCAGGGGCCCACACCTTCTCCTCGGCGCGTGCGCGGAGTTTCTCGAACTCCTCCATATCGTCCATCCCGAGTTCCTCCTGGATGGTCCTGAGTTGGTTGTTCAGATAATATTCCCTCTGCTGCTGGTCTATTTCGCTCTTGACCTTCTGGTTGATCTCCTGCTTGATTTTCAGGAGTTCCATCTGAGTGTCAAGCACGGACAGCAGTTTCATCGCCCTTGTGTTCAGGTCGTCATACTGGAGCAGCTGCACCTTCTCGATGAAATTCTCAACCTCGATGGTGGTGGCGACGAAATTTACCAGAAACTCGAAATTGTCGATGGACTTCAGGGCAATCCCTGCCTCCTTCGGAGCGAAAGACGACATCCTCAGAATCCCCACCGCCTTTTCCTTCAGGGACTCCATTATCATCTTGATGTTGTTGTCGGATATTTCGGGGACCGTGTCGTTCCTGTAGTTGACCCGGCCTCTCATATATGGCTCATATTCCGTTATCCCAAGCAGTTCGAACCTGCGGAATCCCTGGATGATGGCCGTGATTGTCCCGTCGGGCATCTCCATCGTCTTGATGACCTTTGCCACCGTACCGAACTTGAAGAGGTCCTCCTCGACAGGGCTCTCAACTGTTATGTCCGTCTGCGGGACGGCCCCTATATATAAATCGTTCTTTTCTGCGTCCTGTATCAGTTTTATGGACATTTCGCGTCCTATGGTGATGGGGTAGACAGTCCCAGGGAACAGCACGGCATTTCTCAACGCGAGTATCGGCAGGGTGTCAGGCAGGTCGGCAAGGTTCAACTTGCCTGTCATATCCGCCTGCACCACTGGAATGATGCTTACTTCGGCTCCTGACGGAGATAAAATGTCATTGAAATCCTTCATATTATAACGGTATATTTATTAGTGCATAAAAATCCTTGCTGACATTTTGTCAGTTGAAAGGGACTTTTTACGCCGGTCGCATTTATGGTCAATCTCCGTGCCATACTTCGAGTGAGCGATTTTTTGCTAAAAAATGCCTTAGACATTTGTGAATTTGAAAAATAAGAGTACCTTTGCACGGTTGTATTAGACCAAAAACCAAATTGATAAAAATATTTTAGTTATGACAAAGGCAGAAATCGTTAATGAGGTGTCAAAATCCACCGGTATCGAAAAAATCACAGTACAGACTGTGGTTGAGGCATTTATGGAGAGTGTAAAGGCTTCTTTGGCAAAAGGCAATCCTGTGTATCTCCGTGGTTTCGGATCCTTCATCATCAAACACAGGGCAGAGAAAGCCGCTAGAAACATAACCAAGAACACGACAATGACTATTCCTGCTCACGATGTCCCTTCCTTCAAACCTGCGAAGGTATTCGTGAATGAAGTTAAGAAATAATTAATTAAAAACCTTTCAAATTATGCCAAGCGGTAAGAAAAGAAAGAGACATAAAATGGCAACGCACAAGCGTAAAAAACGCTTGCGCAAGAACAGGCACAAGAAGAGAAAGTAATTTCTCCAGTGTCTGCCATTTTAGCAGTCTTATGAACTGAAAAGGGTTGACCCGAAGAATGTCTGGTCAACCTTTTGTTTTTCAGGTTTCTCCGTGAGCCTGGAAAAACCATCGGAGGGCGGGAGTCCGCCCGGAGTTGTATAACGGTAATGAAAATTTCCTGAATGGAAGATGTAAAAGACCTTATCGTCGATGTCAATTCGACAGAAGTCTCAATCGCCCTGATGCAGAATCATCGGCTGATTGAACTGAACAAGGAGTCCAGCCAGGGTCACACCTTCTCCGTCGGTGATGTATATCTCGGAAAGGTGAAGAAGATACTTCCGGCCCTGAATGCTGCCTTTGTGGACATAGGTGACGAGAAAGAGGCTTTTGTTCACTATCTTGATCTGGGACTTTATTTCAAGTCATTCGACGAGTTCGTCAGAAGGGCGAACCAGAATGCCGACCTTAAAGGAATCTATTCGCACATAAAAATCGGTCCCGCCCTCGAGAAGGAGGGGAGAATCGAGAATGTGCTGACCCCAGGCCAGATGATAGCCGTCCAGATAGTCAAGGAGCCGATCTCCACAAAAGGGTCACGACTGACAGCGGAAATTTCATTGGCGGGACGCAACATAGTACTTCTGCCTTTTGCAGAAAAGGTAAGCGTTTCCCAGAAAATTTCCTCGAAAGAGGAAAAAAGGAGACTTGAGACACTTGTGAGGAACATCCTCCCGAAAAATTACGGGGCAATCATACGCACGGCAGCGGAGGGAAAGAACGCCGCAATACTTGATGCCGAACTGATGTCGCTCGTGGACAAATGGGAGAGTTCCTGGAAGAAACTGGCACGGTCCAAATCAGTCCAGTTGCTGTTCACAGAATACAGCAAGACCACCACGATTCTGAGGGATCTTCTGAATGACTCCTTCTCGAACATTTATGTCAATGACGCGAATGTGTATGAGGAGATTCGGAAATACATATCACTCATATCCCCGGAACAGGAGAAGATTGTGAAGCATTACCGGGAGGCGCAGCCCATCTTCGACCATTTTGAGGTCACCCGGCAGATCAAGAGTTCTTTCGGAAAGGTAGTCCCGATAAAACAGGGCGCATACCTTGTGATTGAGCACACAGAGGCCTTGCACGTGATAGATGTCAACAGCGGTATCAGGGCAAAGAACAAGGAACAGGAGCAGAACACCTTCGATGTGAACTGCTACGCTGCCGAGGAGATCGCACGCCAACTCCGCCTGAGGGATATGGGAGGCATTGTCATCGTCGATTTCATCGATATGGAGACCAACGAGCACCGCAATGCGCTCTACAAGAAGATGCAGGAGTTGATGCAGGATGACCGCGCAAAACACAATGTCCTGCCGCTCACCAAGTTCGGACTGATGCAGATCACCCGCCAGAGGGTCCGTCCGGCGACCGAGATAAACACCACAGAGGTGTGTCCGGTCTGTCACGGAACAGGAAAAATCTCATCAAGCGTCGTGATTGACGAGGCAATAGAAAGGAGGCTTGCCTATTATGTCTCCGAGAAGGACATCAAGACCCTCACCCTGAAGGTCAGTCCGATTCTTGGGGCCTACCTCACAAAAGGCCTGTTCTCCATCCTCGGAAAATGGAAACGGAAGTACCAATGCAAAATCAGACTGGTTGAAGTCACTGATTTCACCGTCCTGCAAAATGAATTCTACAATGAGAACGGGGAC
>JBJEJS010000100.1:0-17856 GCA_051878235.1 Candidatus Cryptobacteroides sp. | reverse complement strand
TTGGACATAACAAAACCCCGAAAGTTTTTTGTCTAACTTTCGGGGTTCATGTCACGGACAGTCACCTTCTTCCATTTACAACGAACTCAGGGGAGGGGTTTACCACCTGTCCTCTGAAGACACTGTCAATTTCTTGCGTCCGTGACGACGGCGTGATGCGAGCACGCGACGGCCGTTCGGAGTTGACATACGCTCACGGAAGCCGTGTTTGTTGCGGCGTTTGCGCTGCGATGGTTGAAATGTTCTTTTCATATTATTTTATTTTTATATTTTCCGCAATTGGGAGTGCAAAGGTAGTGTTTTTCGCTTTATTTGCAAAAATTTTCAATGAAAATGACAAGTTTTTCCCCGTAATAGGGATCATTGACCCAGGATTCTATGCGCCAAGGGTGCACACTTCCTTTCGGAAGCCTGAAAAGCCCCATCATACGCGCAATCTCCTGCGTGACATCACCGCCTTTAAGATAAAGAATACCTTCATTGTAGCACCCCTTCACCCAAGGATAGAACTTGTCGAGGGAAGTCACGGCACGGGACACCACATAATCGAATTTCTTTCCAAGGTCCTCGGCGCGGGCATTCACAACGGAGACATTCTCCAGCCCGAGCGATTCGGCGACGCTGCGCGCCACGAGGGTCTTTTTCCCGATGGAATCGCAAAGGGTGAAGGAGGCTTCAGGATAGAGTACGGCAAGAGGAATCCCGGGGAAGCCGCCTCCTGTCCCCACATCAAGGACAGTCTTTCCCGACAGGCCGTGTCCGCAGACTGTCTCCAGATAGCCTGCGACGGCAAGGGAATGGAGGATATGGTGCAGGTAGAGATTGTCCATATCCTTTCTTGAAATCACATTTATCTTGGAGTTCCAGTCCTGATAGAGGGCATCCATCGCCTTGAAGCGGCTGAGCATCAGGTCATCCGCGAAAGGGAAGCGGTCCTTCAGTATGTTTGCAAATGCGGAATAGTCCATATTTCAAAAATCATTCAAAATCTCTGAATCAAAAACATTCACTCTCACAGGAGTTCGTCGCTCACTTCCATCATCTTGAGAAGAAGGGCCTTGGCACGGCGGATTTTGGTCTTGACCGTGTTGATGGGCATATCCAGTTCGTCGGCGATCTCCTTGTAGCCGAAATTGTCGATGAGGTTCATCCTCGCCACAAGGCGGTAGTCGTCCTTCAGTTTCTCGATGTTGTTCAGCCACTTGTCATACTCCTGCTGGTTGATGATCTCGTCCTCGGGATTGTGCGCAGCGGCGGGAATCTCGTTCATCTCGGCAATTTTCTCATTGATGGAGGTGGTCGGAAGATTGTTCTTCTCCCTTTCCCTGCGGCTGATGTGGTCGAACGCCGTGTTGCGTGCGATACGGTACATCCAGGTGGAGAACTTGTATTCCGGATTGTAGGAGGAAATCTGGCTGAAAGCCTTCTGGAAACTTTCGAGGCAGATGTCCTCGATGTCCTCCTTCTGGGTTATGTAACGGGATATGTGGGCCCTCACCCCTGTGTTGTAGCGGGTATAAAGCACGATGTATGCCGCCTGGTTCTGCTGGACGGCAAGCCTTGCGAGTTCCGCATCGGACAGGTTAGTGAGCTTCGAGCCAGTTCTTTCCATAATTACACTCGACTGTTAAAGGTACTGACAATTTTATGACATTCTCCATTTCCCTCACAACTATCTCACGCAAGGCAGGAATCTCCTCCTCAAATGCGTCAAAGACAAGTTCATCGTGAATCTGGAGCACCATCCTGCTCCTGAGCCCCGCCTTGGACATTGCCTCGGATACCCCTATCATCGCCTTTTTGATGATGTCTGCGGAAGTTCCCTGGATAGGGGCATTGATGGCGTTCCTCTCGGCATTCGCCCGCACAGTGGCATTGGAGGAATTTATTTCCGGAAGATAGCGTCTGCGTCCGAAGAGGGTCCTCGCGTAGCCCGTCTCCTTCACGGAGGCTATCGCGCTGTCGATGAATGACCTTACGGAAGGGAAATTCCCGAAATATCCGTCAATCAGGTCCTTCGCCTCCGAGCGGGATATTTTCAGGCGCTGTGACAGGCCGAATGAGGATATTCCGTACATTATCCCGAAATTGGCGGTCTTGGCTATGCGCCTCTGGTCAGGGGTCACTTGGTCAAGCGGGATGCCGAATATCTTTGAGGCGGTAGCGGCGTGCACATCCTCCCCCTTGTTGAAGGCATCCAGAAGATGGCTGTCCTGGCTCAGATGCGCCATTATCCTGAGTTCTATCTGGGAATAGTCGGCGGACAGGATCACCCTGTCAGGGGAACTCGGGACAAACGCCTTGCGGATTTCCTTGCCCCTCTCAGTCCTTATCGGAATGTTCTGGAGATTCGGCTTTGAGGAACTCAGCCTGCCGGTGGAGGTGAGCGACTGGTTGAATGTCGTGTGGATTTTCCCTGTGCGTGGCGACACGAAATTCGGGAACGGCTCTATGTAGGTCGAGAGGAGTTTCTTGACAGCCCTGTATTCAAGAATCTCATTCACAATAGGATGCTTGTGGGCTATCGCGGCAAGGGTCTCCTCGTCGGTGGAGTAACTGTATCTCTTGTCCGTCTTCGCCTTGACCTTCGGGTCAAGAGTCAGTTTCTCGAACAGGACATAGCCTATCTGCCTTGTGGACAAAATGTTGAGATCGGGCTCCCCTGCCATTTCCCTGATGCGCTGCTGCCTTTGGTCCAATTCATTGCGCAGGGACTCGGCATAATCACGGAGTTGGTTCAAATCCACTTTGACCCCGTCACATTCCATTGAGGAAAGGACTCTCACAAGAGGCTCCTCCATAGTGAGGTAAAGTTCCGACAGCCCGTTCTTTTCAAGGTCAGCAAGGACCTTTCCGGCAAGCAGGACCTGTGCGGCAGCCTCACGGGAATGGCTCTCGGGGACGGTCTCATCGACAGGGTCGAACAATGAGAGAGGGCGGGCATCGGCGGCGGACACGGAGGATTCCTGCACATCGATTCCGAGATACGCCTTTGCGAGGATGTCAAGCCTGTGGCTCTTCTCGGGGTCAAGCAGATAATGCATAAGTTCTATGTCGAAAAGCCGCCCGGCAAGTTCCCTGCCGCAGTTACGGAGCACATCACACTGTCTTTTAAGGTCGTATCCCGCCTTGGCCACGGTCCCGTCGGCGAGCAGCGCGGCAAAGTCCTCCAGACTTCCCGAGGCGGAGATTGCCGCCAGAGTGTCCGCCGGCATCCAGGAAGACTCCCCGAACAGACCCGCAGGCCGTCCACCGTCAGCCACACCCACAGTAACCCCTGTCACAGGAGCGAAAATGCCGTCAGCCCCATAATCGAGGACCACCGAACACATTCCCGAGCGCCGTGCCGCAGAAATGACCTCTGCCACCCCTGCCTCCCGCACGGAAAGTTCGGGCTTTGCCGCATCCTGACGGGAGTCATCGGCCTTTATGTGTTTTATATACCGTAAAAGAGAAGTGAATTCATATTTCTCGAAGAGGTCGACGATCAGAGGGTCATACTCCATATCCACCCTCATGGCGTCCAAGTCAAAATCCACAGGGACATCCGTCCTGATGGTCACAAGTTCACGGCTCAGGGCGATATGGTCCTTTGCCTGGGAGAAAGCCTCCCTCTGTTTCGGGGTCAGTTCGTCAAGATGGGCATAGACCCCGTCCACAGAGCCGTATTTACTGATGAGTTTACCCGCTCCCACTTCTCCCACGCCCTTCACTCCCGGCACATTGTCGGAGGTGTCCCCGCAAATGGTCAGCATATCGACCACCTGCGAAGGGGAGGATATGCCGTAACGCCCGCAGATCTCCGCAGGGCCTAAGATTTCGTTCTCCCCTCCGGACTTGCCTGGCTTGTACTGCAAGACTGTCGGGGTGACAAGTTGGCCGTAGTCCTTGTCAGGGGTCACCATATAGACCGTGCATCCTGCCGCTGCCGCCTTGACCGACACCGTTCCGATGACATCGTCAGCCTCGAAGCCCCCCACCATCAGCACAGGAATCCTCAATGCCCCGCACAGTTCAATCAGCGGGTCAAGAGAGTCTATGACCAGTTGGGGAGTCTCTGCACGGGTCCCCTTGTAGTCAGGGAACATCTCGTGGCGGAAAGTGCCTCCCGGAGGGTCGAAAGACACGGCAAGATGGGTCGGCTTCTCCTTTTCGATGAGTTCGAGGAGATATTTGGTGAAGCCGAAAAGGACGGACATATCCGCCCCTTTGGAATTTATCATCGGATGCCTCAGAAAGGCATAATACATCTTGAATACCAGCGCGTGGCCGTCTATCAGAAAAAGTTTTTTGTCCATCATTGCAAAGGCAAAATCCTTCAAATATATAAATTTTTCTTTACAAACCTGCCTTTTCCAGCACCGAGGAATCCTCAAGCCCTGCGGAAACGGCGGGAGACAGGGATGAAGGCTATCAGATAGCCGATCAGGGCGACCGCTGCGGAAGTCAGGGCCACATCGGACCACGAAAGAATCACAGGATATGCCCTGACGATGAAGTTTCCCGGCATTGCTATAAACCCGAAACGGCTCTGGAGCAGCACAAAGCCGATTCCCACCGCCAGTCCTGCGGCAAGTCCTATCAGAGATATCATCCAGCCCTCCAGCACGAATGTCCTGCGGATGAGGGAATCGGTCGCCCCGAGGCTCCGCAGGGTGCGTATGTCGTCCTCCTTCTCGATGATGAGCATCATCAGGGATCCGAACACATTGAATGCGATGATGATGATGACGAATATGAGTATAAGGTATATGGACGCTTTCTCATATTTCATCATTTTATACAGGGACTCGTTCTGCTGAAAGCGGGTGCTGACCTTGAAGCCGTCCCCGAGCATCTGCGATGCCGTCCTGCGTACCCTCTCAATCTCGCGTGCGGAAGTCCCCTCCCTCATACGGACCTCAACCGCCGAGACTTCGTCCCCATATTCCAGAAGTTCACGCATAACCTCAATAGGGACAATGAGACACTCGGCATCGATGTCGTTGTTCACCGCAAAGACCGAGGAGGGATAAACCGCCTCCATACAGACTGATGCCGCAGGGTTTGAAAGGGATACGGGTGCTGTGCGGGAAGGGAAATACATCTCGATGGGCGCGAGGAACCTCGGACTGACACCAAGGGAATATGCCAGCCCTGCCCCAACGCAGGCAAGGGGGACATCCCCACGGTGAAGGACGAACTCTCCGTCACGCAGGAAATTGCGGAGGGGGGATTCCTCCTCATAGATTTCATCGACCCCTTTTGCCACCGCAACGCTCTGTTTGCCGTCATAGTCAAGGAAGACGGTCTCCTGAAGGACGGTGCAGATGCTCTCCACGCTCTCCTGGGCATATAGCCAGTCGTATGCCTCCCCCTGGGGGACAAAGACTTTCCCCGAGGATGGGGTTACAAGCAGGTCCGGCTCCACCGTGCCCATCATTGATTTCACGAGGGAGTCGAATCCGTTATAGACTGAAAGGATGATTATCAGGGCCGCCGTGCCTATCGCCATTCCCGCCGCGCTGATTCCCGAGATGATGTTGATGACATTGTGGGACTTCTTCGCGAACAGGTATCTTCCGGCAATGAAAAACGGCAGCATGGCTTCACTTTTTGAGGAGTTCCTCTATGTGCTCCACATAGTCGAGGGAACTGTCGAGATAGAAGACTATCTCCGGGACTATCCTCAATTGCTTTCCGACGCGCGCCCCAAGTTCTCCCCTGAGGGCACGGCTGTTCGCGGAAATGGTCTGCATAACCGCCTGCGCCTTCTCCGAAGGGAAGACGCTGACATATATCTTTGCCACTGACAGGTCCGGGCTGACCTTGACGCCGCTCACTGAGACCATCGCGCCTGAGAATGTCGCCATTCCCTTGCTGCGGATGATCTCCGCCATATCCTTCTGGATTTCGCGGGCGACTTTCAACTGTCTGGTGCTTTCGGTTTCCATATCACTCAAATTTCGCAAGTTCAAGATTATCTGTTATCGTGGGGGTCGCGCGGTCCGCGAAACCCAGACTACTTGACCGTCAAAAGGTAGTAATTCTTCTTGCCGCGCTGGACGAGGATGTATTTGCCGTCGATGAGGGCATCCGTGCCGATTGTGGCCGAAGGGTCGGCGACCTTGTCCTTGTTGATGCTCACACCGCCTCCCTGAATCATCTTGCGGCACTCTCCCTTTGAAGGGAAGACCTGGGTGTGCACACTCAGAAGGTCGATGATGCCGCAAGGCAGGTTACAGGCGGGAACATCAAAGGCAGGCACTCCGTCGAACACCTGGAGGAAGGTCTCCTCGTCAAGGGCCCTGAGGGTCTGAGAGGTGGCGTTCCCGAAAAGGGCCTCGGAAGCGGCGACGGCCTTCTCATACTCCTGCTGCCCGTGCACCATCACAGTGATTTCCTTGGCGAGGAGTTTCTGGAGGACCCTCAGGTGAGGTGCCTGCGCGTGCTCCGCAAGGGCGGCCTCGATCTGCTCCCTGGAGAGCATAGTGAAAATCTTGATGTATTTGGCGGCATCCTCGTCGGACACATTGAGCCAGAACTGGTAGAAATGGTAAGGCGATGTCCTCTTAGGGTCAAGCCAGATGTTTCCCTTCTCGGTCTTTCCGAACTTTCCGCCGTCCGCCTTTGTGATCAGAGGGCAGGTCAGGGCGTATGCCTCCTTGCCGAGAATCCTGCGTATGAGTTCCGAGCCTGTGGTGATGTTGCCCCACTGGTCTGCACCTCCCATCTGGAGGGTACATCCCTTGTGCTCATAGAGATAAAGGAAGTCGTAGCCCTGAAGGAGCTGGTAGGTGAACTCCGTGAAGGACATCCCCTCGCGGAATTCGCCGGAAAGCCTTTTCTTTACGGAGTCCTTCGCCATCATATAGTTGACCGTAATGTGCTTTCCGATGTCGCGGGTGAATGCGAGAAAGCCGTAATCCTTCATCCAGTCATAGTTGTTGACCAGTTCCGCCCTGTTGGGAGCGTCGGAGTCAAAGTCAAGGAAGCGGGCAAGCTGCTCCCTGATGCACCTGACATTGTGGGCAAGGGTCTCCTCGTCGAGAAGATTCCTCTCCTGGGACTTCATCGAAGGGTCTCCGATCATTCCCGTTGCTCCCCCGATGAGGGCGAGAGGCTTGTGTCCGCAATTCTGGAAATGTTTGAGTATCATCACACTGACAAGGTGCCCGATATGGAGGGAATCGGCTGTGGGGTCAATCCCGACATACGCGGCGGTCGGACCTTCCATCAGTTTTTCCTCTGTCCCGGGCATAATGTCCTGAATCATACCCCTCCATTTGAGTTCCTCTACGAAATTCTTTACCATCTTATCTTAATTTTAATTCAATCACATATAAAATCCCTGTCCTTCCACGCCGTCCGGGATGACAGCGGTGCAGGAGCCCGGAACGGCAGCCGTCCGGCAGGGATGGCAACCATCTCCGAAGCGCCTGGCGATACCGTCAGGCGGGGCAACGGAGCGGAAGCGTCGCAAAATTAGGAATATCACTTCTGAAATGCAAAATAATGACAATGTAATTTGATTTTATTTCGTAAATTTGCGCCCGCTGAAAAAGAAAATATATACTTAAATATTTTATAAAATGAGAAAGAAAATAGTTGCCGGAAACTGGAAAATGAACACCACTGTTCCGGAGGGTGTTGAACTTGCAAAGGCCGTTGTGGCAAAATCTTCAGAGGTCCCTGCCTCTGTGAAACTCATCATTGCTCCTCCTTTCACCCACCTCGTGCCTGTTGCAGAGGTCGTGAAGGGCTCAACAGTAGGACTTTCCGCACAGAACTGCGCTGACAAGGAGAAAGGCGCATACACAGGAGAGGTCTCAGTCTCAATGCTTGCCTCAGCAGGTTGCGGATACACCATCCTCGGACACTCCGAGCGTCGCCAGTACTATGGTGAGACCGATGCGAAACTCGTCGAGAAAGTGAAACTTGCAATCGCACAGGGGCTCTCCCCTATCTTCTGCGTGGGCGAGAATCTTGATGAGCGCGAGGCAGGCCGTCATTTCGAGGTGGTTTCAGAGCAGGTGAAGAATGTGCTCTACACCCTTTCAGACGAGGAGATGTCCAAGGTGATTGTGGCATACGAGCCTGTCTGGGCAATCGGAACAGGCAAGACCGCTTCTGCAGAGCAGGCACAGGAGATCCACGCCTGCATCCGCAAGGTGCTCGAGGAGAAATTCGGTGCGCTTGCAGAGGAGACCACCATCCTCTACGGCGGAAGTTGCAAGCCTTCAAATGCCAAGGAACTGTTCGCCTGCCCTGACATCGACGGCGGACTCATCGGAGGCGCGGCCCTCAAGGCTGACGACTTCATCGCCATCGCTCTGTCATTCTAAGGGTATTCAATATCCCGCAAATAAGTGATATTGAATATTTCATAAATCAATATTCACCTATTTGTGAATGTAAACAACCGGTGACGCCTTGAGCCTGAATGGCTCGGGGCGCTTACCGTAAAAGACACAAACGATGAAAAAAGCAGCAATGATTTTGATGTCCGCGGCACTTCTCGCAGGATGTTCCGGCGGAGAAAGCAAACTTCAGAAGAAAGTTGAAGAATATGCCGTAGTGGAGGTCAGTTCCCCTCTGATGGACAAGCTCTCGGACAAGGACAAGCAGGTGCTCAACCTTTTCCGTCAGGCAGGCTCGATCATAGACGACCTTTTCTGGAAGCAGACCTTCGGGGACAAGAGCCTGATGCTCTCGCTCACCGACCAGGCGGAGAAGAAATATGCGATGATAAACTACGGTCCTTGGGACAGGCTTGACAACAACCGCCCTTTCGTGGAGGGATATGGGACAAAGCCGCTCGGGGCGAACTACTATCCGCAGGACATCACCGCAGAGGAGTTCGCAGCTTTTGACGACCCTGACAAGAACAGCCTTTACACCGTGCTCAGGCGCAACGGGGACGGCTCGCTGAAATGCGTCTGGTACAGGGATGAATACAAGGCCGAGTTGGAGAAAATCTGCCTCTATCTTGAGGAGGCTGCAGGAATCACCCCGAATGAGGGTCTCCGCAACTACCTCAGGAAGAGGGTCCAGGCGTTCCGCACGGACGACTACTATGAGAGCGACCTCGCGTGGATGGATATGAAGGACAGCCCTATTGACATCGTGATAGGCCCTATCGAGAACTATGACGACAAGATGAACGAGGCAAAGGCTTCCTACGAATGTTTCATCCTTCTGAAGGACGAGGAAAGGAGCGCGGAACTTGCGAAATATGTGTCAATGCTGCCGCAGTTGCAGAAGATGCTCCCTTGCGACCCGAAGTACAAGACCTTTGTGCCGGGAAAATCCTCCGACCTGAATGTGTATGACGCGATCTATTACTCCGGCGACTGCAATGCCGGCAGCAAGACCATCGCCATCAACCTTCCTAACGACGACAGGGTGCAGGAGGTCAAGGGCACACGCAGGCTTCAGCTGCACAACAGTATGACAGCCAAGTTCGGCAAGATTCTCCTGCCTATCGGGCGCGCGCTCATCGAGAAGGAGCAGCAGAAGCATCTCCGCAGCGAGGCGTTCTTCTGGAATGTGACCTTCCACGAGGTGGCGCACGGTCTGGGCGTAAAACAGACAGTCAACGGGCTTGGCTCCGTGGACGAGGCCCTCGGCAGCGAGAAGACCACCTGGGAGGAGGCGAAGGCAGACATCCTCGGACTGTTTATGGTCTGCGAACTGATTGATATGGAGGAGATTCCTCTCATCTCGAAGGAGGATGCCATCACCACCTACATCGCAGGACTTGTCAGGTCTGTGAGATTCGGCTCGGCTTCCTCACACGGAAAGGCCAATATGATGTGCTACAACTTTATGAAGGAGCACGGGGCGTTCACAAGGAACGACGACGGCTACTATCATATAGACTTCGAGAAGGCTCTTGAGGCGGTTGACGCCTGGGCAGACCTGATTCTCACCACCCAGGCGACAGGCAACAGGATGTTCGCACAGGAATACACCGCCAACCACGCCAAGGTGACCGAGGCTCTTCAGGCTGACATCGCCCACATCAACAATCTCGGAATACCGCGTGACATCACCTTTGACTTTGTCTGGTAGGGGCTCGCTTTGGACGGCAGGGTTTATGTCGCCATCGACCTCAAGTCATTCTATGCGTCGGTCGAATGTGTCGTCAGGGGACTTGATCCCCTGACGGCAAATCTTGTTGTGGCGGACCCATCCAGGACCGAGAAGACAATCTGCCTGGCGGTCTCCCCTTCTCTGAAGTCATACGGGATTCCGGGCAGGGCACGCCTTTTCGAGGTTGTGCAACGGGTGCGGGAAATCAATGCGCAGAGAAGCAGGCTTTACCGTGGAGAACTGCGGAAGGGAATCTTCGACAACACCGCCATACAGGCAGACCGGTCGCTCGCCCTCGACTTCATCACGGCTCCGCCGAGGATGAGGGAATATATGAAGGTGAGCACGGAAATATATTCCATATATCTGAAATACATTTCCCGTGAGGACATCCAGGTCTATTCGATAGACGAGGTGTTTATGGATGTGACGGACTACCTGCAGTCATACGGATGCAGCGCGCACGAACTGACCCTGAGGATAATCCGTGATGTGCTGGCCACCACAGGCATCACCGCGACGGCGGGCATAGGGAGCAACCTGTACCTCGCCAAGATTGCGATGGACATAGAGGCGAAGCACAGTCCCGCAGACAAGGACGGGGTCAGGATTGCGGAACTGGACGAGATGACCTACCGCAGGAAATACTGGGACTACACCCCGCTGACAGACTTCTGGAGGGTCGGGCGCGGAACGGCGGAACGGCTCGGGACCTACGGGATGAGGACTATGGGCGATGTCGCCAGGATGTCAGTCCTGAACGAGGAGGTCCTTTACAGGCTGTTCGGGGTGAATGCGGAACTGCTGATCGACCACGCCTGGGGATGGGAGCCCTGCACAATCAAGGACATAAAGTCATACAAGCCGTCAAGCAGAAGCATTTCCGTTGGGCAGGTGCTTTCGGAGCCTTACACCTTTGAAAAGGCAAGGGTCGTTGTCCGTGAGATGGCGGACAGCCTTGCGCTTGACCTTGTGGACAAGGGGATGGTCTGCGACCAGATGGTGGTAACGGTCGGATATGACAATTCGTGCCCGGAAGGATATATCGGGGAATTTGCCGTTGACCATTACGGACGGAAGGTCCCCAAACCTGTTCACGGCTCAAGGAATCTCACAAGGTTCACATCATCTTCGGTTGACATACTCGACGCGGTGACAACCCTCTTCGACCGCCTTGTTGACAGGAGGCTTCTTGTGAGGAGGATGTATGTGGTGGCAAACCACATCATCCCTAAGGATTCCCCTGAGGCCTTGCAACTGACCCTTTTCGACAGTCATCCTGAGGAGGACGACAAGGAGCGCAGGCGGCAGGAGACCATCCTCGCAATCAAGAAGAAATTCGGGAAGAACGCCATCCTGAAAGGCATAAACTTCGAGGAGGGCGCGACCCAGAAGGTGCGCAACGGCCAGGTCGGAGGGCACAAGGCTTAGGAATGGAGAAAATCCTTATGGGAAGATATGATGATATAATAAATATGGAGCACCATACGTCAAAGAGGCATCCGAAGATGCCTCTTTCTGACCGTGCGGCCCAGTTCGCGCCGTTTGCTGCGCTCACCGGCTATGAGGATATGATTGAGCGGACCGGGGCGGAGGGGATACCCGGTCAGGCCGGGTATGACGAAGGTAGTGTCGGGACCGCTTACGACAGTGACGGTGTCTGGTATGACGACGGGACTGCGTATGACAGTGACGGCGACGGGTACGACGGGATATGATTACCGTCGGATGACGACATCGTCAAGGTAGAACCTGGATGAGGAGGTTGCGGTCTTTCCGATTGAAATCTGGGTGTCGGAATTCGCCCCGCTGACCTTGAATGTGCCCGTGTGCCACTCGAAAGGATTCTCATCAAGAGGCATATCATAGACAATGTCTTCCGCAAGAGTTCCCGACCCTGAAATCGCAACGGAGACACTTCCGTCCTCCACCACTTTTGCAGCAGTCACATAAGGCACTATCTTGAAGGTCACCGTGACATCGGTAGGCGAGGTGAGCATTGACAATGCAGGAGATGTCAGCCAAAGGTCCCCGGAGGTCGGCCAGAAGAACAGGCAGCCCTTTCTGACCATTGAATTTGAGGCGGACCATCCCGTGGTGGAACTGTAGTTCACAGGCACTCCGCTGGTCGGGACAAGCATCATCGCCCCCATAAATACTCCTTTGGCAGGATTGGCACCCCAACGGCAGGACTCGAAGTTCTCGCTCACAAGGACGCTGACTCCCGAAAGGTCGCTGTCAACAGTCTTCATCGCGAGGACGCATCCTCCGTTGAGACGGAGAGTCTGTGTGAGGGATGTGGCCTTGGCAAGCGCCCTGATCCTGATGAAGACACTTCCTGAGGAGACAGGCTCAGAAAGAGTGAACTCCCCGGAGATTATGCCGTGCTGGTATTGTGTGACGGTCGGAAGTGAGAACTCGTTCTTTTGGGCAGCGGCAACGGCAGACGCCTGCGTGAAGGTCGAATAACTGTAGATTGCATCCATCTTGTTCCAGGACACCCCGTCAAGACTCCATTCGAAAGCGAATTTAGGCATCACATTCGCCTTTCCGCAACTTATGTTCGTGAAGAACTCACATTCCCCGCTGATTTCGTGGTCCACAGGCAGTTCAAACTGGATGTAGGCTCCCTCAACCCAGTTGACGGAGGTGATGTAGGTGTTGGCATAACCGGTGGCAAGCATTGCGCTTCCGAATTTCACTGTGGTTGGACCGTCTCCGAAGGTTATCTTTCCCGGCACTGAATATTCGCCAAGGGTGGAGAATGTCACGGTAGTGCCTGAGATGGAGATATTGTCGGCGACATTTGCAGCGGAGGAATAGAACAGCATCTGGATTGCCTTCCATTCC
The DNA here is from genome assembly GCA_051878235.1 of Candidatus Cryptobacteroides sp. Classification (GTDB taxonomy): domain Bacteria; phylum Bacteroidota; class Bacteroidia; order Bacteroidales; family UBA932; genus Cryptobacteroides. Next base: position 4,932 of record JBJEJS010000100.1, on the reverse strand, counting down.
GGGAGATCGACTTTCGGGCGCACCCTGTCGGCAGTCAGGCCGATGTCTGCAAGTGTACGCGGACGGATTTTGCCCCCTGCGATTATGCCCGTGACCGAGCCGCTGTTCTCAGGGACGGTGCTCTTGGAGAATGCCGCGTCAGGATTGACATACACATTGCAGAGGACTGTGACATCCTTTGTGTATTCCATCAGCACATCGCCACCCCAGTCAACGCCGATGAAGTCCTCACAGCACTGGATTCCTGAAACTGTCACAAGGCAGTTCTCGAAGGATGAGACGGCGACAGGGTCGATGAGCACAGGCTCGAAAGGGAATGCAGCATCACTTGCGGTGATGTCCCCTCCTGAAAGGGCATAATTGCCGCTTGAGAGCCTTTCCACAGTCGCGTTGCTCATCTCTATTTCAAGATGCGAGCCGACCGCAAAGGTCCTGTCCGTCACAAGGCGGAGATAGTCTTTCCCGTTGTCGGTGACGACAATGTATCCCGCAGGGGAATTCCCGGCGGACGCATCAGACGCCACATAAGCCTCCGTTACGGAGAACTCCGTCATCTCCACAGGATTCCCGTCACCCGCATCGGCGGCCATCTTCATTATTTCCGCAAGGGTGAAATGATATATGACAGGCACGAACTTGCCCTGCACAAGACTGACTTCACAGGAAAGCGGGACATCGGTCGCGGAGACCGTGATGGTGAAGTCCCTCTCAGCCTCCATAGAGCCTCTTTTGACGGCTCCGCAGATTATCGCGTCACCGGTCCCCTCAGTTCTCTCAAGCACCACCCAATCTACGGTACAGGTGACGGTCCACGCCACATTGGAACTGATGCGGAGATTGAATGCGTCACCGTCACCGAGAAGGGACTCTATCATTTCAGGCTGCACTTCAAGATAAGCCTTTTCCTCCACCTGGGCCTCGGTACAGGAGAACAGGCAAAGTAGGGAGGCAAACGCCGTTATAAGGATATTCTTATTCATTGTTGTCGGTATCAATAGTTTTCAGTATTCTCATCCTGCCACTCGTTTATTCCGTCGCGGATGCGGTTGCGGAATGCGAGTGTGTCTGTCACATAACTTGTGGTCCCGTCATTGTTGGACCAGGCATAATTGAGATATATTTCCCTGTCCTGGATTAGTTTTGCTCCGTTGTGGCTGCTTGGAAGTCCCGGAATCGGACGGAGCGCGAATGTGCCTGTGAGGTCCTCGACATCTATGGTGCCGTCCTCGGCAAAGGTCAGGCGGAGTTTTCCTGCGGCATTGCTGATCTTGTCAGTTATGACGGAGTTGAAACTTTCCGTGGAGAGGGTGTAGGTCCTGGAATCAGCCTGAGGCAACTGCAGGGTATAGCGGGTGTCGGAAAGGACTTCGGCCGTCGCATTCTTGCGCACCACAAGCCTCCCTCCGTGATACCAGGTCCCCCAGAAACGGTTCTCGACCTTCACTGCCATTATCTGGAAGGACTTCCCAGCAAGAAGGGAATCCGCATCCGCGCTCCGGATGACAAATCCGAGGGCATAGTATGGAGCGAGGGTCTTCGCATCGGAGAACATCGCTTCTGTAGGCTTGAGGGAAGCCTTTGCCGTGTGCCTTCCAGCCCTGTAGGCATTGTCGATGGAGACGGTGAAATACTCCTCAGGGAGAGCCTCGAATGATGTCAGGCCCGCCGCCTTGACTTCCTTTGTGACATAGTCCTGGCTGACTGTCCCCAGACTCCCGTTCCCCAGGAATCCGTCAATGGCCGTGAATGACGGGGTCTTGCCTGAAGGGTCGAAGACGGAAAGGTCGGCAGTCAGAAGGCTGTTGTCGATTTCAATGTCCACAGCCCTGTCACGGTTGTTGCTGACCACACCGGCAAGGGCGGCGGTGAAACTCAACTGGACCTGCTCACCGCAGACAAAAGTACGGAGGTCATACTGGTAGGGTGTGTAGGCAGCGGAAAACTCATAGTCACCCGTGTAGTCCTCATAGCAGGAGACAAGGGCGAAGGCGGATAACGCCAAAACTAATATATTCTTGTTCATACTCATCTATTTCCAATTTTCCCAGCCGGCGTTCTGCCGGAGGTTTGCACATTTGCGTACTTCCGTGGACGGTAGAGGATTCCAGAGGCTCGGGTATTTGCGGGTCTCGATTTCAACTGTGGTGAAAGACCCGTCCACGCTGACCTTTGCCCCGTGCACTGTGGTGTTGACATTGGAGAGGTCCTCAGGACGGCTCCAGCGGCGGAGGTTGAAATACCTCACGCCCTCGAAACAGGTCACGACACGCCACTCGTTCTTCACAAGTGCCTCGAACTTATCCTCTGATGCCGCACATTCGTCCAGATAAGGGTCGCCGTCCTTACCGAGTCCGTCAGCCCCGTCCGTAGTCTTGCGGGCCCTGAGATATGCAAGGGCATCACGGGCGGAAAGTCCGTGAGCCGACGCGTCAAGCGGACCGTAAGCCTTTGAGGCAGCCTCGGCGAATATCAGGCACATCTGCTCCCACCTCATCACAAAGATTGTCCTGTAGCCGTGCACAGGAGAGGCGTCGTAAGGGTTGTAGCCCGTGTAGGTGAACTTCTTGACATAGTAACTGGTCGGGGAGGTGGACAACTGTCCCGGAGAGTCCTTCTCCCCTTCGGATGTCTCGAAGGTGTACATCAGTTCGGAATTGGTGTTGCGCTTGATGCTGGACCCGTTGTAATATATCGTCGAATAAAACCTCGGATCACGCCCCTCGTAAGGCTTGGCAGGGTCGTATCCGGAACGGGGGTCGGAAATCGGATAGCCGTTCGCCATCGGGAAGGCATCCACAAGTTCCTGTGTAGGGGCTATGTACGCGCCGCCTCCGAATCCGTAAGGATATAATTTCTCCTCTATCCCGGAAGATCCGACATTGGTCGGGAGCACAAGTTCCGGACTGTTGATGTCGCCCCAGGAGAAGGAGGTGTACGGGTCGAAGCCCAACTGGCTTTCCTTGTCCAGTTTGTGCCTTATGACCTTGGAGGCGTAGAAAGCGGCGTTCCTGTATCTTTCAAGGTCTCCCTCCGGATTGAACGCGGGACTTGCCCAAAGCAGCCAGGTCATCGCCCGCAAGCCGTCAACCGCCACCTGGTCGAAGCAGCGGTAGCGCACCGAGCCGAGAACAGGGGTGGCGTAGGTCTTGTCCCCCGGATAGTCCCTGTTGTTGAGCGGCAGGTAAGAATATGCCGAATCGCAGTCCTCAAGAATCTGGCGCACGGTCTCCTCAAAAGTGGCCCTGCGGAGTCCGGATGCATCCGTCTCCTCGATTTTGGTGGCGGAGGTCATCAGAGGGACTCCGAGGAGTTCCCCGTCGGAGGACATTCCTCCGAAGAAGCGGAGGAGGTCATAATGGTACCAGGCGCGGAGGGCGTAGGCATCGCCCTGGAGACTGAGTTTGAGGGCCTCGTCCGACTCGCTGTCAAGAAGATAGTGCGTGTTCAGGCCGAGGTTGTCCTCAAGGAAGAGGTTGCAGTAATTGATTGCCTCGTACCCCCTTGTCCAGACGGTCGAGAACGGGTTGCTGCTGATGTTTCCCCCTCCTATGGAGAAAAGCCTCACACCGTCGCTCTGGACGCGGTAAACCGCATTGTCGGAGATTGCGTCAGTCCCGATGAACTCGGACGCATAGTAGGTTGACGGACGCAGGTTGTACGCCTTGTCGATGAAGCCACGGATGATGCGCGGATAGTCCTGGTAGTTGTCCTCGTTGAAGGAGCCGTTTTCGAGAGGGTCGAGAAAACTGCACGAAGACAGCGCAAGGGCTGAAGCAAATATGTAATATATATTCTTTCTCATACTAAAATATTATTTTGGCGCCGAGAGTGACTGTTCTGAAATAAGGATATGATGTCACGCCGACACTTATGTCTTCCGGATCCACATATTTGAGTTTCTTCACGCTCAGGAGGTTGTCGCCCCTGAGGTCGATCTTGAGGGACTTGACCGTCTTTGACTTCTTGAAGTCGAAGCGGTAACTCAGGTCCGCGCTCTGGATTTTGAACCAGCTTGCGTCACGGAGCCAGAAGTCGGACTGGAGGAAGTTGTTCGTGAGGTGGTCGTAACTCAGTCGCGGATATTCCCCGCCAAGTTCATTGAGCACGAATGCGGAATAGTTGCCCATTCCCGAGCCTCCCGTGAAATAACTGCTTCCCGACAGGTCCACATCGCCTCCGAGCCTTCCTGTCCCGACAAGATGGAGTTCAAGGTTCCTCCATCCGAGACTGAGGTTGACGCTGTAGCGCATAAGCGGGGAGGAATTGCCGATGATTACCCTGTCGTTGGTGTCGACGGTGCCGTCACCGTTCACATCCTCGTATTTGAGGTCCCCCACCCTGAGTTCGGACTTGGCCCCGTAGGCAGGAAGGGCGTCTATCTCCTCCTGGCTCTCATATTTTCCGAGGCATCTCAGTCCCCAGATGCTTGAGGTGGATGTGCCGAGTTTGCGCTGGTAGTCGTAACTGTAGTTGTCATTCACAAGCGCTGTGTAGTACTGGTCTCCGAGGCCGAAGGAGAAACTTGCCCCCGCTGCGACAAGGAAGTCGCCGAATCTGCGGGAGAAACGCCCGAAGACATTCACACCCTGCGCCGTGCGCGACTCGAAGTTGTCATAGACATTGGTGTTGCCCAGACCGTAGATGTAAGGAAGGGCTGATGTGATGTCAGATATTATGCCCTGCCGCCTCCACCAGTAGTACTCCAGTCCGAGGTCGAAGCATCCGTACAGCTGGACATCAAGACCGAGGTCGGCCTGCCTGATTCTTGACCAGGTCAGTTCCGCATTGGCAAGACGGTTTATGTTCGTATATACGGAAGTGCGGGTGTTGGTCCCGAACCACCAGTCCCCTCCGTTGGTGGAAGGTCCGTAAACCATTCCGTTGGAAGTGCTGTAGGATGCCTGGTAGAGGTACATCGTGCTGAAGATGTCG